>JAUVCD010000496.1 GCA_030590865.1 Myxococcales bacterium
CGCCGGGTTTGCGAGAAGGCGACCTCGCCCCCAGCGTTCAGTCGCCCTCGCAGCAAACCCGGCGACCGATGGAGGCCCCGAAGCTCAAGCGAGCACGACCTGCGTCTGTCCCGAGATTCGAGTAAAACGAGAATCGAGAACTGAGACTCGAGAATCGAGAGCCGAGAGCCGAGCCCCGAGAGCCGAGCCCCGAGAGCTCGGAAGCGTGAGGGAAGCGGGGTCGTTCGGGGGGTCGAGCGCGTGGGGGAAGGGGGCGCGAGACTCGAGAATCGAGAATCGAGATCCGAGATCCGAGATCCGAGCCCCGAGACTCGAGAGTCACTGAACACGCATGCGACAACTATCCTGACGAGTACCGACCCCACCTACACGCCTAAGATGCGTGCATTTTCCGAAGGCGGGGCAGACCACACCCAGAACAACCGGAAGTGCTTTGCGGCTCGTTGGTTGCTTGGCGAGACTCCCAGGCACGATGGCTTGACCCGTCACCGCCCAGCTCCTTGCGGTGGCGGCACAGCCTCCGACCATCACTCCGCCTGGAGCGCATCTATGAAGCCGTTCAAATCGTATTACTTGGTCGTTCCCCTGCTTCTGCTCGTGCCCGCTGTGGCCCTCACAGCAGGGGAGGAGGAGGTCGTGGCCGCTGCGGCATGACCTGCCACAAGGACAAGTCGCCAGCGGTAAAATCTCCAGAGCCCTCCCCTTTGCGCGGCGCCAGACCTACGGTGGCGACGCTGCAAGCCGCCTACCCTCGTAACATCCACCCGCGAATGCAAATCACTTGGGGCTCTTATCCCAGCCACTTGGGACACCGTGCCAACGGCGGCTGTCGCCGGTATCATTAGCCCAACATGGTCGACGACCCGGGTCCGTCGACCAACGACGACTGCACCCTGTGTCACTCGCTCATGGCCTACGAGAGCGCCACGCCCTTCCGCTTCCTCCAGCCCCTGGATCCCATGGCCCCGGAACAAGAGATGCACCGGTATTTGCAGTGGGAGTTCGTCGGCGACCCGCCACCGAGCGCCGCGCCCGACGGCTCGGCGCCGCCGACGCTGATCCCCGAACCAGCAGAGGACTGAGCAGCCGTCCGCGGACCGAGGCGCAACAGCGGCCGCGCAACCGCAGCAGGCACCAGCTCAGGGAACTCGAATCTTCAATGTGCCAGGATTCATGAGCGCCGGCCCGCAACAGCTTCGATCATCCGAGCCCCGGTCCCAGGCGACCGGTGGTGAGGCCCCGCTTGCCCCTCAGCCTCCGCAACGTCACGGCCTGTCACCCATCCGTCACGGGCCGATCGTCCTCTTCCTACTCGCGGCGCTGGTCTATCTGACCTTCCGTTCCAACCACCATTACTTCGACTCAGTCCACTACGCCCGCATGGCTGAGAGCGGCGACAATCTATTCTGGCAGAAACACATTCTCCAGCACGGTTTGATCCGGTGGCTATGGCTCGGTCAGGGTGAAGTAGCCGGCGGCACCAGCGCGTTGCGAGTCGCCCAATGGGTCAATGCCCTGGCCGGGGCGGGGGCGGTCACTTTGGTGCATCTCAGTCTCCGACGGTTCTGCGGCGCCAGCCTGGCCGCTGCCTGCGCAGTACTGTTCGGGCTCACCGGCGTGGTGGCCCGCCACGCCATCGAGGGAGAGGTTCACATCCTGCCGCTGTTCCTGCTGACCCTCGCGCTTTGGCTCCTGGTCCGACTCGAGCCAAGCCCCACCGCCGCAGTCTGGATTGGACTGGCGACAGCTGGCGCCATCTTGACCCATCAGGCCTATGCCGTCTTCGTCCCCGCGGTGCTGGCCGCCTCGATGGCCAAAGGTGCAAGCCGTCGGGCCCTGGTGCTCACACTGCTCGCCGCTGCGATTCCCTGCGCAGCGATCTTCGGCATCGTCTTCTCGCTCACCGGGGAGAGCTGGGCCCAATGGCCCCATTGGATGCTTCACGGAGCCGGGCTCGCCGACTGGAACATGGCCATCCTACGGCAAGCCGGAGAGGCACTCGTCAATGCCTTGGCACCCAGTGGAAACCACTATCCAGTCCTGCGATTCGACAGCCTAGTGCCTGGCGCCATGCTTGCTTTGCTCATCATCCAGGGGGTGCGCAAGCGCCGACCCAAGACGACGCCACTGTTGCTGTTCTGCGGTGTTGTCGCCGGCATCGGTATCCCGGCGATCACCTGGCATTACCCCACCTTCCAGTACTTCTGCCCCATCGTCCTGGCCGTCGTGATCGCCGCGGCACTCGGCTTGGCTACCCTGCCCCGCCGCAGAGCCATCCTGGTGGCCTGGGGCATGGTGGCCTTCTACGCCGCCTTCGCGTTCCCCTTGGTCCTCATGCCGATCCACGACGGAACGACCAATGACGCGCTCAACCGAGCCAAGTTCGTGGCTGAGCAGACCTCGAGGCGGGACGTCATCCTCTCGACAGGTACCGGTGCCGCGACCAGCGACCTGCATTACTTCCCCTATTTCAGTAAGACCAGAGCCGTGACCCTATGGGAAGCGCACAGCCGGTTCGGCGGCGCTCAGCTTTGGTCCGGGTTTCAGGCGCTCATTGGCGAAGCCTCGACAGGCGGCGGACGGCTGCTGCTTTTTGCCGATATGGTGACCCCGAGCAAGACCTTCCTCGGGTTTCTCGATACTCCACTGCCGCTCGACGGCAATGGGGTGCGGGCTGCTTTGGCCAAAGACTACGAGTTCATCGAGATCGCGACCTACCGTGGAGCTGGCTACCAGGAGGCGCTGCTCGAGCTGCGACCTCGCCGCCTCTCCCAGTCGGCGACGGGGCTGCCTTGCGGCTTGGGTTGCCCTTTCGCTTACCAATGCCTCGGCGGCCGCTGCCAATGTGGGCCCCAGCCACACTTCCAGCTCCGAGAGGGCCGCTGCCTACCATCCTGTGGCGTGCTTCTGAATCGCCAAGTCGCCCCTCCCGAGGTGAGTGGCTGTTGCGATCACCCCTGTGGTCCAGAAGCAGACTTCGCCAGTGCGACTTGGGACACCTGGGACTGCCGGTACTGCTGCGGTGGCGCTGAAGGGCGGCCCCTGTGCCGCGACGCGCCGCAGTGAGCGTCCGGCTCGCCGAGCGCCGGAGCTTGGCTCCAGTCCTCGATGTCGACTACAGCAAAGCGTGGAGGGCTCGGACACCGCGATGCAACCCAAAGGAGGCCTAACGGTTCGCATGGTCGTCAGCTGGGCTGGGTTGCTCGGCGGCGCCATCGCCACGTCCGCTTGGCTGATGGTGCGGACGACGCTCGGGGCGCCACTGGTCTTCGTCGGACTGTTGTGGAGCGCTGTGCTCGGCTACGCGGCATGGCGAAGCCGGCGGCGACCGGGCCTCCGCCGCTGCTGCCTCAGCCTGGCGGCCTTCGGGCTGGCTTGGGCGCTTGCCGAGGCGACGCTGGTCATCAGCGGCAGGGCCATTCCCCGGACCGATCAGGTCAATGGCCCGCTACTGGTGCCTGATCCGGTGCTCGGCTGGAGCTTGGCCAAGAGCCGGCGTGTCCAGGTGCGCAAGACTCGCATGTTCGAGCGCATCTACGAGACCACCTATACGCTCGATGATCACGGCCAGCGCAGCTGCCCCCAGCCCACGGGAGATGGCGTGATCGGCACCGTGTCGTTCTTCGGGGGCTCCTTCACCATGGGGACAGGCGTGGCCGACGGGCTCACCCTGCCATGCCAATTCCAGGAGGTGGCTGGTCGCCAGGGCCAGATCTACAACTGGGGCGTAGCCCGCTTCGGCCCTCACCACATGCTGCGGGCCTTCGAAGCCGGCCTGGTGGAGCAGCGGGTGGACACCTCGGCTCCCCACATCGCCATCTACCAGGCACTAGTGGAACATTGCCAGAGGATTCAAGCTCCTGGTTGGATGGGTTTCTTCGAGCCCGCCTACGTCACCCTTCCGAGCGGTGACCTGGCATTGACCGAGACCAAACAGCCACCGCCGTCCACCGTCAGATGGTCCGTCCAGGGGATTTGGTCGCGGTCACTGCTGCTCAATGGTCTATGGCCATCGTCCTACCAGTGCGACGCTCGAGATCTCCGACTGATGGTGGACCTCATCAGCGAGTCACGACGACGATTGCGACGGTCCTACGCCCAGAGTGAGCTCTTGGTGTTGTTATGGGACACCCCTGCATCCCTGGCGCCCACCGACCTCACCAAGCAGCTGTTGGATCTGTTGACAGACCGATCACTACCGGTGGTCCGAATCAGCGACATCCTCGGCGACGTGACGGAGCCCAGCCGCTTCTTCATCCCCCAGGACGGCCATCCCACCGGCAGCACTCACAGACGGATCGCTCAAGCCCTGGCCGAAGTGGTCACCCGGCTCGATCTCAACCGCCCATCGTCCAGCGGCGCCCCATAGGAGCGCCGGACAACCTCACGGGCTGCTGAGCAATGCCCATTGCGTCGCCTCGGGTTCGTCGGCGAGCAGGGCGTCGAGCTCCGAGTCGGACCCACAGGCGGCCACTCGCTCGACCAAGTCGAAGGAACGCCGGCTGCGCTCTTGAAGAACACTGAGGCGCCGGGCAGGCGTGTCATCCACCAACACGAAGGCCGCCACGGCCCGTGCAAACAGCTCGACATAGGCCGGCCGTGACAGTCGGAGCGCCCAATGATCGAGCACCAGGTGAGGGATCCCCGCACCATCGGTTCGGCGCAACAGGTCGTTGACCAGGCTCATGGCGAGGCACTGGTTGGCACAATGGAACGGGTGCAAACGAACGAAGCCGTGATGGAAGGACGCCACCGCTTCGACCAGATCCTGGTGCTCTTCTCGAGCCGCGCAGCGGGCCGCCTGGCCCAGATCGTGGGCCAGCCGATCGAAGTGGGCGGGCTCGATGGGTCGAGGCGGGCAGAACCACGGTGCGAATTGGTCGTCCCGCTCGGAGCGCGCCGTGACCAGGCGCCCCCAGCTGAGGCCATCGATGGTGAGCTCCCGCTCCCCTGCCAGCGCCTCGGGATCGCCGAGTTGGTCGAACAGCGCCCGCTGATAGCGATCACCGCCGAGTAGCGGCGCTTTGACCCGCGGGCCGTCGAGAAACAAGGTGCCCCGAGCCGTCTCGAGCAGGCGCGGCTCGTCATGCAACAGCGCCCCCGGAGCCACCCCCCGGTCGGCCCCCGGACTGGCGGGTTTGTAGAAGCTCTCGAGAGTCCGACCCATCAGGGCCATCACGTGAAGCTCTCGCAACCGGTCGCAAAGCTCGCGGCCATCGCCCCAGGCGCCGTAAAGCTCGTTGATCCGGTCTCGAACCACGATCATGTTCTCCCAATAGGGCCGGACGATGCCATAGGGCGAACCGGGGTAGCGGGTGATCTCGAGGCCCGATAGTTGGCTCTCCAGCGCTTGCACCGCAGCTGGCGCAAAGACCACCAGCCCGAAGGTCGCGCGGAGAAAACGAGCCAGGGTGGCCGGTTTGACTCCTGCGTCCCATCCCACCTCGAGCATGCAGCGCTCGCCGTCCATGGCACCGATGAGTCGTTCAGCCTCGCGACGGGACACGCTTGGCAAGGCAACGTCAGCAGGTGGGTCTGACCGGTGTGGATCGGCCCAGTGGAGACCTACCGTGCCCCCACGCTTGCGCACCTGCAGGCCCGGCAGGGGCACCACCACGTCCTCTTTGCGAGGCTCGAAGCGCGACCGTTGCTCGGTAAACAGATAGTCCCGCTCACCTTTGGCTGCCGGACGCTGCTCGGCCAGCCACTGCCGATACTCGGTGAGCTCAGGTGGCGCGGCGAGAATTTGCGCCAGCCGCTCGTTGAACGGGTCCATCCCCATGTCGTCCGCCAATCCTAGCTAGATGGCCGCCCGAACCCTCCTATTTTGTGCGGTCCCTCCTGGAAACTCGGATCACGCAAGGCATGACCGTCTGCCGAGATCGGCAGCGAGCTTCCGATCCAGCCCGGCCTGCCTGGACGCCGGCCGAGCTGGCTGACTACGATGAAGTCGACGGCCCATCCATGACCGACGCCGGCAAGACCAAGGACCAGCTCCTCGAGGAGCTCGCGACGCTGCGTCAGCGAGTCGTCGAGCTGGAGGCGGCAGATGTTGGGCGCGAGCGGACCGAGGTCGCGCTCCAGCACAGCAAGGACCGGCACCGTGCCATTCTCGACCATACGTCTCATTTCGTCGGCCTGCTCGAGCCGGATGGTACGCTGCTGGACGCGAACAAAGCGGCTCTCCAATTCGGTGACCTCGACCGGGCAGACGTGGTCGGAATACCGTTCTGGGACTGTCCTTGGTGGACCCATTCGCCAGTGCAACAAGCCCAACTGCGTGACGGGGTGCGTGAGGCAGCAGGTGGCGCCTTCGTCCGCTACGAGGCGAGCCACGCGACCCCGGACGGGGACATCCGCATCGTCGATGGCTCGCTCAAGCCGGTGAAGGACGAGACCGGGAAGGTCGTCTTCATCATCCCTGAGGGTCGCGACATCACCGAGCGAAAACAGGCCGACGAAGAGCGCCAAGATCTCGAAGCTCAGGTTCAACAGACTCAGAAGCTGGAGAGCCTCGGCATCCTTGCCGGAGGCATCGCCCACGACTTCAACAACCTACTCGTTGGCATTCTCGGCAACGCCGAACTGGCACTCCACAACCTGCCGGCCAGCTCCCCGGTTTGCGACAATCTCGAGAGCCTGGTGGCGACAGCCCGTCGTGCGAAGGGCTTGACGAACCAGATGCTGGCCTATTCGGGCAAGGGTCAATTCGTGTTGGAGGACATCGATCTGCGAAGGCTGATCGATGACATGAGCGGGCTGCTCCGGAGCAGCGTCACCAAGAAGGCCAGCCTGGAGCTGAAGCTGCCCGAGGGCCTCAAAGCGATCAGAGCGGATGCCTCTCAGATTCGCCAGATCGTGATGAACCTCATCATCAACGCCTCCGAAGCCATCGGCGATGAGCCAGGACGCATCACGGTGACGGCCCACGGGGATCGCTGCGACTGTAGTTGCCCGTGCCGCGCGGGAATTCCGGGGGGCAGCGAATGGCCTGAGGTGCCCCGGGTGGTCTTGGAGGTTGCCGACACGGGCTGCGGGATGGACGAGCAGACGAGGGCGAGAATCTTCGAGCCCTTCTTCACCACCAAGTTTACCGGGCGAGGTCTCGGAATGGCCGCCGTACAAGGCATCATTCGCGGACACCAGGCGGGGATCGAGGTGGTGAGCGAGCCCACCAAAGGCACCACCATCAGGGTCTACTTCCGAGCCCTGGATCACCCAGCCGCGCCCGAGAAACGTCCCGAGCAACCCTGCGAGAGCTGGCGTGGTAGCGGAACGATCCTGCTGGTG
>JAUVCD010000595.1 GCA_030590865.1 Myxococcales bacterium
GCCACCTGGATTGCCGTCGTCCGCCGTGCCATTGCAGTCGTTGTCCAGAGCATCACAGAGCTCGGCCACCGGCGTCACGTCACCCAGGCAGACTCCCCAGGCGTTGTTGGTACAGGTCTGGCTACCGGAAAGGCACTGGCCCACGCCGGCCGTGCCATTGGGCCCGGAGTAACAGGCCTGGCTGAGGCCCTCGGTGCAGTTGCAGCCTTCATCGACTTGGCCGTCGCAGGTGTCGTCGATACCGTCGCAAGCTTCGGTCTGGGCGGGCAGCACCTCACCGATGCAGGGACCGAAGGCGCCGTTTTGACACGTCTCGGTGCCGGCCACACAGGTGCCGACGTCGAGCGTGGCTGGCGGCCCGGTGTAGCAAGGCTGCTCCTCGCCGTCCTGGCAAGCGGCTGCGCCGCCTACGCCACCCGCTCCGCCCATGCCACCGCCGCTGGAGCTGGCCCCAGCGCCGCCCCCACCGGAAGCCGCGCCGCCGCCACCGCCTCCGAGAGCGCCCGCTCCCGCCATGCCGGCCACTCCCGAGCTCGCCCCGACTCCCCCGGTCCCAGCCGAACTGCTTGAAATGTTATCAGTGGTCCCAGCATCGCCGCAGGCAGCCAACACTCCAAGGGTCAGCGCTCCGATGGGCAGCACGCCAAACACGGTCCAGACAACATGTCTCATTGCAGGCCCTCACGACCGCAGTAGCAGCGGCCCATACAGTTATTCCCCAGCATTTATAGGATCGACTGAGATGCCAATCGTACACAAGAAGAAAATGGCCTAACCACAATGCCTCACGACTGGGCCCCACCCTGCTACGGTTCGTGCGCTGGCTCGTCGCTGACTCGAGAATCTGCGACGGGCCAATGAAAGGGGAGCCGCCGTGAACCAACCGCCTGGCCATCCGTATCCACCGGGAGGGGTCCCACCCCAGGGAGCACCGGGTCAACCCCAGCCAGGCGCCCCCGCGCCCGCCGCTGCGCAACAACCTACAGCACCAGGGCAACCCGGTTTCGGCCAGCCCCAGCCAGGAGCGGCAGGACAGGCAGCGCCTCTCGGGCCGCCAGGGGCGCTCGCTGAGCCCCCAGATGCCTTCGGCGCAGCACCTCCCCAAATCACCCCCCAAGGCCAATACGGCGCCCCGCCCGGACCGCCCGGACCGCCCGGAGCGTTTGGCGCTCCAGGTCAACCGGCCGCTCAGCCCGGCGCCGCCGGCCAGTTCGGCGCTCCGGAACAGCCGGGCGCGCCCGCTCAGTTTGGCGCCCCAGGACAGCCTGGCGCGCCCGCTCAATTTGGCGCCCCTCAAGGACAGCCTGGCGCGCCCGCTCAATTTGGCGCCCCTCAAGGACAGCTGCAACAGGGGGGCGGCGGAGGGATGGCTCAGGGCATCCTCGCCCACGGTGGTGTTCTCGGCGCCGCCCTCGGCTCGATCTTCGACCCCTCTGTTCCAGAGTCGAAGATCCGCACCAACGGCTTGGTCTTAGGCGGCATCGGCTTGCTACTGCTGGTGCTCAACCTGATCACCATCTTCGCGCTGAGCCGCTACTACTTCTACGCGGCCATGCTGGTGCCCGTCACGCTCTGTACCGGCGGCTACATGGTCGTGCTCGGCCGGCCGATGGACCAGCAAACGGGGCAGCCCGCCACCTGGTGGAAGATCGGCTTGCTGATCGTTGCCGGCGGCTCGCTCGTCGTGGGCATCGCACTGGCCTGGTGGCTCGGCCACTGATCCGTCGTTACTCTCTCGCCGGTAACTATCTCAGTAGAAATTACCGACAGCGATCAGCCTGGCACACAGGCGGCTAGACCGCCCTGTTGGGGCACGCTACGTTTTTCGAGTGTTTGGCCTTGGCTTCGGCGAGATGGTCGTGCTGGGTGTCGTGTTGCTCGTCGTCGTCGGGCCACGGGACCTGCCGAGACTGCTGCGTTCGGTCGGCCGCGGGATCAGCAAGCTGCGTCGGATGAGCACCGATCTGCGCGAGCAAAGCGGCATCGATGACATCATCCAGGACGAGGGCCTGAGGGAAGACATCGACGCCATCCGATCACTGTCCCGAGGCAATGTGGTCGAGTCATTCGTCACCCGAGCCACCCACCCCGCCGCCAGGCGCCGAGCGGCAGGGAAGCCCGTTGCAACCGATCAGCTCGCCCTCCCGGGCGGCCCCCGTCCCGAACGGGAGCAAGAGTACCCGCTGGTCGGCTGTGATGGCTACGACGCGCTGCCCGACGACGCCGAGGCTTACGCGGACCACGACAGCGTCGAACCAGACAGCGCCAAACCAGACAGCGCCGAACCAGGCAGCGTCGAACCGCAGGCCGAGGACTCGACCGGCACGCGCCCCGAGGAGGCGCCGTGAGCAGCGAGCCCACCAGCGACCCGGCGGACAAGCCGGCGGACAAGCCGGCGGACGAGCCAGCGACCAAGGGCGGCTACCACGACCCGCCGATGTCGCTGTGGGACCACCTCGCCGAGTTACGCAAACGTCTCATCATCAGCACCATCGCCCTGGCCGTCATGGCCGGTGCGGCATGGGAGTTTCGTGAAGTTCTGCTCGCCTACTTGGTCACACCCTTTGCCGATGCCTGGCGGGCGGAAGGTCTGCCCGGCGACGTGAAGCTCCACTTCCAATCGCCGGCGGCTGCCTTTCTCGGCTACTTCAAGCTGTCCTTGCTGGGCGGTGCAGCTGCCGCCTCGCCGATCGTGTTCTACAATCTGTGGGGCTTCATCGCGCCGGGGCTCTACGCCCGAGAGAAGAAGTTCGTCATCCCCTTTGTCGTGTGCTCGACCGGCCTGTTCGTCGGCGGCGGCTACTTCGGCTGGCGGATGGTCTTTCCGCTGGCCTTCAAGTACCTGCTCAGCTTGTCAGGCACCCTCGAGATGGTGAACGTGGAGCTGGCGCCGACGGTGATGCTCGGCGAGTACATCAGCTTCGTGACGCGGATGCTCCTGGGGTTCGGGCTCATCTTCGAGATCCCCCTGATCATCTTCTTTCTGTCTGTCGCCGGCATCGTCAACTACCTGCACCTGATTCACTATGGGCGCTGGTTCGTGGTGGGCTCCTTCATCGTGGCAGCGATGATCACGCCCCCGGACATCACCAGTCAGGTCTTCATGGCTCTGCCAATGGTGTTCCTCTACGGCGGGTCCATTTTGCTCGCCTACGCTTTCGGCCAGCCGCCGAGCGAAACGCAGCGCAAGTCTTACCAAGAGCGCAAGGAGCGGCTGAAGCGGGATCGGGAGCTCGATCGCCAGCGCCAAAAGGCCGAAAAAGAGGCAAAGCGGAAGGCAGCCAAAGCGACGAACAAGACCGCCAAGGCGGCCAAGAAGGCGGCCAAAGCAGCCAAGAAGGCGGCCAAGAAGGCGGCCAAGGGCTGATGGTGCGCAGCACCACGAGACGAGGGACGCCAGTCCGACGACGGTGGCCACCGTGAGAATCCGAATCGTCGCCGTCGGCAAGGTGAAAGAGCGAGCAGCCCGTGAGCTGATCGATGACTACATCGGTCGACTGGGTCGCTACTGCCCCTGTGAGCAGATCGAGCTCAAGGCAGCGGCGGACGCAAAGCTCGCCGCTGCCATTGCCCGCGCCACCGCCGGCAGCAGCGTCGTCGCCCTCGATGCCGCTGGCGAGACCCTGTCGAGCGCGCGGTTCGCCAAGAACCTCGAACGCCTCGCGTCCCGGGGCAAGGGGATCGTGGCCTTCGTCATTGGGGGCGCCGACGGACTTCCCCAAGCAATGATCCAAAGTGCCGATGCACGCTGGAGCTTGTCAGCCCTCACCTTCCCCCACCGTCTGGCACGGCTGGTCCTGGTCGAGCAACTCTACCGAGCGATGACGATCCTTCGCGGCGAGCCTTACAACCGGTAACCGCAGCCACCTCAGCAGCGATGGCCTAATCGGTATCGTCCGCCGCCGGCGGTCGCACCGAGGGCGCCGGTAGCGAGACCCGACTCGCATCCATCCAGAGGCCCTCCAGATCGTAGAACAGGCGAGCCGATTGCTGGAACACGTGGACCACCACGTCGTTGAAATCGATCAACACCCAGGTGGCGGCGGTCATGCCCTCGACGGACAAAGGCACCACGCCGTGCTCCACCTTCAAGTTTTGTTGGACCGCCTTGGCGATGGCATGCACGTGCCGATCGCTGCGGCCAGTCATCAGGACGAGGTACTCGGTGTAGTCCACCTTGTCCCCTACATCGATGATCTCGACGCTGGAGGCCTTGATGTCGAGCCCCGCGGAGGCGATGACCAGGGCCAGCCGTTTGCCGTCCTCTGGGGTCGTCGTCTTGCGAGCGGTCTTGCTGCTCCGCGGCTCCGAGGATGCCGAACCCCGGTCCGTGCCTTGCTCTTGTTGGCGTTCCAAAAATCAGCTCCAGGTCAGACGAGTCTGCGCGGCAAGGTGGCCTCATGAGACGTGGCCGCCGCGACGTGAATTTGCGAAATAATGACAGATTCAACGCGCCATAGCACGCCTCGGGAGCAATGCCGTGGCGCTTTTTCGGACCGGTCGGCGGCCGAGCACTGATGGCCACACGCTCGCGTGCTAGCGTGTTCGGGATGTTCGATCGCTCGATCCGCCTGGTGCTCTGGAGCGCGCTGACCCCTTTCGCACTGGCCACCTTCTGCCTCGGCTGCGACTCGGGAGAGAGTGAATCGGTCGTCGGAGCCGCGCCGGTTGCGGCGAGCATCCCCAAGGCACCGCCGAACGCCGTCGGCGCTGACTATCAAGCACCCCTGCCCGCTGGCCCCCCAGGGGCGGCGCCCCCACCGGGACCGCCGACCCCTCCAACAGCCGCTCCGCTCCCGACAGAGCTACCGTCGCCATTTGCCCCTCCTCCCCCAACGCCGCCCCAAACGCCCGACGCAGGCGGTGGCACCCAGCTTTGAGCGCCGCCCGACCCATCATGAACAAGCTCTTGCTCCCCCTGTTCTGTCTGTCCCTGACCGCCTGCCCGCCAGCGCCCAAGCCGCTGCCCGCTGGCCCGCCGCCTGAATATGAGGCACCGCGTAGCTACGACCCAGACAAGAACATCGACCAGCAACCCGGCGGAGAGTCGCCAGGCGACAGCGGCTTCGGCATGCTGCCTCCGGCCACGGGCGAAGCGCCGCCACCTGCCCCAGCGACGACCGAAACGACACCGGTACCGGCAAGCTCAGCGACGGCTGCCGCTAGCGATGACCCGTCGCCACCTGGCTCTGCCTCATCTCCCGTGCCTACCGCTGCCCCGCCTGCCAGCAGCACCCCGACGCCTTAGCACAGCAGCCCGGACGTCCTGCAGGGTGCTCAAATTCGCATTCGGGGCTCGGGGCTCGGGGCTCGATTACCGCGACCCCTTCCCCCACGAGCACAAACCCCCGAACGACGCCGCTTCCCTCACGCTTCCGAGCTCTCGATTCTCGGGACAGGCGCAGGTCGTGCTCCCTGTCGTTCCCATCCGCCAGTGGGTGCTCAGCTTGCCCCATCAGTTGCGCTATCTGGTGGCCTGGGACCACGAGCTGTGTCGTGCCGTGCTGGCAGTCTACCTTCGTGCCTTGCTCAGCTTCCAGCGGCGCCGCGGCAAGCAAGCGGGTATCGCTGCGGGCCGCACCGGCAGCGCCAGCGTGATCCAACGCTTCGGTAGCGGCCTCCGGCTCAATGTCCACTTCCACACCAAGGTGCTCGACGGCGTCTTCTACCGCGAGCCGTCGGGACAGCTCGTCTTCTTCCCGTTGCCACCCCCAACCGGGCGGCAGGTGGCGCAGCTGCTCGCCACAATCCACAAGCGCATCGTCCGGCTGCTCCGCCGTCGCGGCCTGTGCCCTGACAACTCGGGAAGCTCCAACACCGACCCCATCGGCGATGCCGAACCGGCCCTCGCTGGGCTGCTCCAGGCCGACGACCGCGATGGTCTCGAGCGGGTCTGCCGCTACCTGCTGCGCCCCGCCATCGCCCAGCAGCGGCTTACCCTGCGAGACGACGGCCGAGTGCTCGTCGAGTTGCCGCGCCCCTGGCACGACGGCACCACCGAC
>JAUVCD010000273.1 GCA_030590865.1 Myxococcales bacterium
GCCACCTCGGCTTTGGAGCCAGCCACGCACGGGCTCTCATCGACGCCGTCGTGCAAGCCGGCGCCCCAGACGATCTCGAAGGCTTCGTGCGCGCAGCGCTGCACGCTTCGTAGCCGGCGGCCGGGGACGGCGGTGGCCGCTCGCGTTTACGTCACGCCAGCGCCGCGATCCTCCAATGGCGAAACACCAGCCTTGCTCTTCCCTCAGAAAACTCGATCAGGATCGGGCACCAGTCCCTCCATCTTCGTGCGCGTGCGTCACGACGCTGCCCGCACCCTGTTGGGTTCCGGCTCCGCCGCCTTAGGGCCGGAAACTAGTCGAGTCACGTCACGGGCCGTAGCGCATCTCGATGCGGCCGTAGTTGCTGGTCGAATCCGACAGCGGGCCCGCCTGTGCACTATTGAGGTTGGCCTGATAGATCAGTCGGCTCAACGTTACCGGTTGGCCGAAGATGGCGGTGTTGTACGGGTAGGTGAGCGAGTAGGAATTGTTCATCGTCGTGGTGCCTCGGGCCCCGAGGATGCCGATGACGTCGCCGGAGAGCACCGGAATGTTCATCACGATCCAGTTGGTGCCCGGCACGCCCGCCCAGTAGCCGAGGGTCTGGAACGCCGTGGTGCTCTGCGAGTAGAGCGGTGGTGGTCCACTGGTGAAGCGGACCACCTGGATGTTCTGCGGATCAGTTCCCACGTCGGTGGGCACTCGCAGCTCCTTGATGGTGAAGTTGGTCGGCGCGGTAAACCAGTAGCCGCGGGTGCCGCTGCCGCTCGAGTAGGTGGTGCCGTACTGACCGATGTCCAGTTCGGTGATGGCGCAGTCCACGTCGTTGCTGGGTGTGCAGCCACTGGGGCAGCAGTTGTCGCCGCCGATGCACTGAGTCACCGGCGTTCCGCCGGTGCAGGACCCGTTGGTGCAGAGCTCACCGCTGGTGCAGGCATTGAGATCGTCGCAAGGATCGCCGTTGTTCAGGCTTTGGGTGGTGCACTGACCGGTGTTGACGTCACAGACGCCCAAGAGGCAGTCCTGGGTGAGTTGGGAGCAATCCATCGGATTGCCGCCTTGGCAAATCCCGGAGGCGCAGGTCTTGGAGACGGTGCACAGATCGTTGACGTCGGTGCAGGGATCGCCCTCGTTGCCTGGCACCGGTTCGCACTGGCCGCTCTGGGGGTTGCAGACCGCCACGTGGCAGTCGTCAGGCACCGGCGAGAAGAAGCAGTCCTTCGCCTGACCTGAGCAGACCCCGTTCTGGCAGGTGGTGTTCTCCAGGCACAGGTCATTGGGATCGGTGCAGGCCTCGCCGTTCTGCTTGGCTGTCGTCCCGCAGGTCTGATTGCCCTCGTCGCAGGTCACGGTCTCGCAGGCCGCCGCGGTGATGCTGCAGTCGTTGTCTGGCCCAGCCTCGCAGATCCCAGCCACACAGGTGTCGTCGACCGAGCAGAAGACCCCGTCGTCACAGGTCGTTCCATCGGCCTCTGCGACCACTTCGCACTGCCCGATCTGTTCGTTGCACCGAGCGGTCTGGCAGATCGGTGCCTGGATCTGAGTGCAGTCCACCGCACAGGCCGAGGTGCTGCCGCCGGCGGCACCGGTGCCGCTGGTGCTGGCGCCTGTGCCGCCACCTGACGAGGTGCTGCCCAGACCAGAGCTCGTGCCGCCGCTGCCGTCGGTTTCGGTATTCTGCCCGGTGGCGCAGCTAAGGGCAGCCAGCGCCGCCGTCAGTACCACCGATCGCCACGCCCAATGCCTCATCGCCAACCTCGCTCCGCGAAAGAAACGCTCTCTGAGAGTCTACGCGCGGCCGTCTGGTGGGGCTAGCGGGGGCCGGTCAGCCCAGCTCGGCGCCGGTCTGTCCTTCGACGATGGCCAGCAAGTTGATCTGGTGCGTGCCTTCGTAAATGAGCGTGAGCCGGGCGTCCCGCGCGGCCTTCTCAACCCCCTGGGCATGGAGGGTTCCGTGGTCGCCCAGCAGCTCCATGGCTTCGGTGCTCACCTCCCAGGCGACGCGAGCCGCAAAGGCCTTGGGCAGCGCGCCGGTGGCTTCGGCCGGCACGCCATAGCGTGCGGTTTGCCACACCAGGGCGCGGGCCGCCTGGATCTTGGTGAGCATCTCAGCCAGCGACAGCTGGACGTCTTGGTAGCTGATCAGGGGACGGCCACCGAGCTTGGTTGCTCTACAGAAGCTGGCGGCGTGCTCGAAGGCCGAGCGCGCGATCCCCAGGGCGATTGCCGCCACCCCTGGCCGGGAGAAATTGAGCACGTTGCGGTTGAGCGCCCAGCCCGACTCGAGTTCTCCCACGATCCGCTCGTCGGGCACGAAGACGTCATCCAAGATGAGCTCGCTGGCGTCGGCGGCGCGCTGTCCCATCTTGCGCTCGCCGCGCCCTACCGAGAAACCGGGCATCGACTTGTCGAGCAAGAAACAGGTCCAACTCTCGACGCCTCGATCCTCTAGGGCGGCGAAGACGGTGACCCACCGCGCGACCCGGCCCCCGGTGATGAAGCACTTGCGTCCGGTGAGCTGGTAGCCACCAGCCACTTTTCGGGCGCGGGTGACGATGTCGGCCGTTGCTGCTCCGGCGGTGTCCTCGACATCTGAGCCGGCGCCTGGCTCGGTGATGGCAAAGGCGGCGATGGCCGGCTCGCCAGCGGCGATTTCCTTGTAGATGTCTCGCAGCATGCCGATGGCTTTGCGGTCGCCGCTCAACAACAGCGGCGCCGTTCCGAGATCGTGGGCCAGGATGGCCAGTCCCAGGCCCGCGCAACCGGCGGCAAACTCTTCGGACTTGAGCACCGCCGGCCACAATACGCCACCGATCATGGCCCTCAATCCACCGGTGCCAAAGGGTCTGGGCAGCTGCTCGGTCTGAAACCCTTGGCGCGCAGCTGTCTGGAAGAGCGTTACGATCTCATCGTCCGTCACGGACAGGTCCGCCCGCAGCTCCTGTGGGGCGAGGTGCTCATTGGCGAAATCCCGGTAGCGCAGGCGCAGCTTGCGATAGCGTCGGTCGAGCGTGTCGGTGTCCCGGTCCCAGAGCGTTCTCGGCTCGACGTCGTAGAGCAGCCGTCCGAGGGCGCTGAGGGTCTTGCGGGCCTGGGTTGGATGAAGGCGCGAGATCATCGTCCGTCCTCCGTCGCCGAGACGGCGATGTGACACAGCAGATCGTTGGGTCGTCCTGCCAGCGACTTGAGGCTCAAAGCGTCGCGCAACCGTTTCTCGAGTCGGTAGTCCTCCAGGTAGCCATAGCCGCCCAGTACCTGCAGACAGTCCGAGACCGCCTGGGCGCACTCGGTGGTGACCTGCACCTTGAGCATGGCGGCGTTGCGCAGCGCCACTGGGTGGGTCGCTGCGGCGTGCAGGAGGCTGCCCTTGCTCGTTGCGATCCGTGCTTCGGCGCCACCGAGCAACAGCTGGACGGCAGCATGACCGGCGATGACTCGCCCCCCCTGGCGACGCTCACAGGCGTATTGATGGGCGCTGTGCAAGGCTCCTTGTGCGTTGCCGATGGCGATGGCGCAGAGACCGAGCCAGAGCCGGGCGGTCATGTCGGTGGCAGGGGGCCCTTCCAAGACTTGGGTCGGCGCGCCGGTGACCCGATCGAAGCTCAGCTCGAAGAGCCGGCAGGCCGCCAAGCCGATGCGTGGGCCCAGCTCGGTGCAGGTCAGTCCAGCGGCATCGACCGGCACGACCACCGGACGCAGCGCTTGCCCATCAGTGGCATAGACCACGAAGGCCTGGGGGTCTGGGGCAGCGTGAACGAAGCAACAGCGACCGGTCAGCGCCCAACCCTCCGTTTGTTCGCTGAGCATCGCCTCAGGCTCGACGGGCCCTGGTGTCTCGCCATCGCTTCGAGCCACCCACAGTCCGTTGGTGATCCCGATGGCGGCCCGGCTTGCCGGCGCGGTCGCGCTTTGGAGGGCCAGTGCGCCGAGGCCTGCAAAATGCATGCAGCCGGCGACTCCTGCACAAGCCGTCGCGATCTGCTCGAGCAAGAGTAGGGACGGGGCAGCGCCCTCCTCACGGCAATCGGCGCCCCACACACCATAGCTGTGGCCTGGCGCCTCGGGGATTGCCGAGGCGATGATGCCTAGCTCTTCAGCCTGCGCGAGGATGGGGCCGAGCTTTGCAAGCGCGCCGTCCCTACCGTCGGTCCCTACCAGCTTGGCGACCACCTCGGTCGCAAAGCGGCGGGCCGCCTCGACCGTGGCGGCGAGATCCGCTGCCTCCATCACCGAGTACCGCCGGCATAGGTCACCGTGTGGTCGGCCTCATCGTGAGTCCCCTGGTATCCATCCAGCGGTCGCACGCCCCGCTCGACCACCACGCCAGCCGGCAAAATGGCGCTGCGCTCCACGTAATAGCGTTTCAGCACGGGCGTCGGCGACAGATCGAGATCCCGCAACGATTGAGCCACTGGGTGGCTGCCCAGCTCGAGCGACGACTTCTTGCAGCGGGGCCACCAGCGACAGGTGCCCACTTGCGGGATGATCGTCCGAATCAGATCGCCTTCCTTGACCGAGTAGGTCGTGATGGGGCGCTGTTCCCGGGCGAACATGCCGCCCTTGGCGACCTGCAGGGTGAGAATGTGATCGCCCTTCTCCGAGAGCCGACAGCGGTGGTGCTCAGGCGTGTTTTCGAAGGCCATGTCGGCCACGAACTTGGTGTACCCCCACTGTCCTCTCCCGGCGTCACGGGCAATGCGGTGCGTGACTGGCAGGTGGAGCACCAAGGCGCCGAAGCCGGCGTAGTCGCTCTCGAGCAGAGCGGGCAACAGCGGTAGCGGGCGTCGGCCATGGACCACTGGGGCCACGACGGCAACCTCCCCGTAGGAGCCGATCGAAGTGTCGAGGTAATTGAACCCCATGATGGCGATGGTCGCCCGTCCCCCGACCAAGGTCACCGGATGCAGTTCGTCGCTCGGCAAGGTGGCCCGTACCGCATCGAGATCGGCGCTGAAGAACAAGGCGAAGGCATCGTCACGGTAGTAGCTGATCGGCAGGTCGAAGGTGGCGCTGCCGTGGGTGACGGTGGTGGTGTTGCGGGCGTCGTCAAAGAAACCACTCATGGTCCAATTCCTCCCAGAGATCGGTAGCTCGCCGGTCCATCCAATGACCTGATGGTTGGTCCAGTATCGACGATACCGGCCAGGTGGGCGTGATGCCACCGCTTCCACTGTGCCTCAGCTCCTGACCTTGGTCGGCAGCTAAGCTATGCTCGGTATCGTGAAGCTGTTCATTGGATTGGTTCTAGGTGCCTTGGGAATGGTCGGTGCGTCCGCCTGTGGGGCTGATGGCAATGGTGTGCCTGGTGGGGGCTCCGGTCCTGGTGGTGGGGGCACGGCCGGGCATGGTGGTAGCGGCACCGGGGGTTCTGGGGCCGCAAGTGGGGGCGGCGGTGGTGCCGGCGGTGGCGGGGCGTCCACGCCCTGTCCTGACGGGGTGACCTGTGTCACCAGCTTCCCCTTCACTGATTCTCGGGACACCAGTAGCGAGGGTGAGAGCACCCTGGATGGCTACTCGTGCTTACCCAACGTCGACGAGTCGGGCCCGGAGATCCTCTACCGAGTGACCGTTCCCGCCGCTGGTTTCCTCAGTGCCGCGGTCTACGAAGCGGGCAGCGCTGACATCGACGTTCACATCCTCTCAGCCCTCGACGCGGCAACCTGTTTGGATCGCGGTAACGTCCACGCCCGCGCCGACGTAACCGCAGGGGACGTGTGGATCGTTGCCGACACCTATGCGTCCGGCGGTCAGCCCCAGGTCGGTGCCTTCCAGATCGACATCGGCTTCGTCGTGCCGTCGGTCGGCCCTTGCGACATGGAGGTCGGCGAGATGGCCCGAGTCAACGACGGCGGTAACCCTCTCGCGATGCCTGCCACTGGCCCCATGGTCCTCGAAGCGCATCTGGTCACTCAGGAGGAGCCCGCGCCCTATCCGAGCACCAGCACCGACGAGTTGGCTGAGCACTACGTCCTGTCCCAGGGCACTACTGAGTTCATCATGCATCGCTCCCAGGTCTGGGCACCCCTCGAAGGCGGCACCTTCTACGGCTGCGGGATCGGCAGCCCAGACGACTTCCCGGTCCTGCACGAGGCCTGGTACGTCAACATGTATTGGACGGCCCAGTCGCGGCCGGCCAAGGGGACCCGCATGATTCTCCGTGATCCCAATGGCGGGTCACGGGCGGTCGTGGTGGCCGCCGGCTACGAGACCGGTCCTGGCAATCTGGCGCATATCGGCGGGACGCCCGAGGAGCCCCACTTCTATTTGGGGACCGGTCACCTCGATGACCTCCAGCTCGGCATCGCGGTGGATCAGGCCGTGCCCTTCGGGCCGCGGATCTGCCAGTAGGCTCAGCTGCCCAGCATGCGGCTCAGTGAGTCGGCGACCAACCCTCCCACCTTGGTGGTGGGCTCGTAGCGATCATGTTTCACGTCGAAGGCCCACAGGCGGGCGCCCTGGGCGGTTAGCTTGCCGAGGTCGTCGAAGAAGACGTCCATCGCCGGGTAGCGGTGTTTGGGGTCTTTGCGGGTGGCGGTGAGGATGACCTGCTCCACCCGCGGATCGATGGTCTCGTCGATCTCACGGGGACGCATCAACGGGCTGTGGACCTGGTGGGCCAGCACGGTGACGTCGTCACCTCCAAAAGGGGAGGCGCCAGTGAAGGCGCGGTACATCACCATGCCGAGCCCGTAGACGTCGCTGCGTTCGTCCGCCGTTTCGGCGAGCGCCTGTTCTGGTGCCATATAGGCCGGCGTGCCCAGCACTGATCCGACGGCCGTGAGATCGCTGGTCTGCAGTTTCGACAGGCCAAAATCGAGCACTTTGAGCTCGTAAGGATCGCCGGGCTCACCGATCAGAAACAGGTTGTCTGGCTTGACGTCCCGATGGATGACGCCCTTCTTGTGCGCTGCCGCCAGGGCTGAGGCGGCCTGCTGCAACGCTGGGAGGGCAATCTCGGTCGGGATGGTGCCGTCCCGAGCGAGGTAGCGTCCAACGGGCTCGCCGAAGAGGAACTCCATCACCAGATAGGGTGCTTGATCTTCCTCCCGGAGCCCGGCCTCGAAGATGTTGACGATGTTGGGGTGGCCGATGCGGCTCACCGCGAGGGCCTCGCGTAGGAAGCGCCGGCGGCCGTTTTCGTCATTGGCCCAGGGTCGTTCGAGCACCTTGACGGCCACGGCTCGGCCGGTCTGCTCGTCCTCAGCCAGATAGACGCGCGCCATCCCGCCCTTGCCGATGAAGCCGCGGACTTTGTACCGCTTGTTGAGCAGCGCGTCGGTGATCCGCGTCGGGCTCGCCCGCACCTGATCGAGATTGGGGCGCTCGGTCGTGGCCTCGCCGTCGACCGGGCAAAAAGTATAGTGAGAGGGGTAGTCCCGATGACAGCGTGGGCAGAACACGGGGCTAGCATAGCTGCACCTCGGTGCGATGGTGCCGCGGGCCTGTCGATTTCGGTGTCTGGCCCCTTCCCGTGCCGGCACGTGTATGGACATGGGCATGGTACAGCCGCCCTATCTCAGCCTGGTCGAGCCCTGGCAGATCGACGAGCCCAGACTGCTACACGAGACCCGGATCTTTTCCCTGCGGGAGCACCAAGGGCACTCCCAAACCCATCCGGCCAAGCGCGGCGCCTTCGTTACCCTCGCTGCGGGCGACTGGGTGAATGTGGTCGCCTTGACCGACGATGAGCAGGTGGTGATGGTCGAACAGTACCGTCACGGCTTCGGAGGGGTCACCCTCGAGATCCCCGGCGGCATGGTCGACGGTGACGAGGGGCCGCTGGCAGCCGGTCTCCGAGAGCTTGCCGAGGAGACCGGCTATGCCGGCGATGGGGCGCGCATCATCGGACGGGTCAGTCCCAACCCAGCGATCCAGACTAACTGGTGCCACACTGTGCTGGTGCCTGCGGTCGCCCTGGTGGGCGCGCCACAGCCCGAAGGCACCGAGGAGCTCGGGGTGCGTCTCGTCCCTCGCCAGCAGATCAGCGACTTGATTCGTCGCGGCGTGATCCACCACGCGCTAGTGGTGGCTGCGTTCCACCACCTGACGCTGCTGGCCTAAGCACCGACGTCCCGGTGGCTCCGGGCGCTCCTGGCCGCTCAGCGGCCTCCGAACCGGGTGCGGGTGACATCCATGCGCGGGTGATGGGGGAAGGCCATGTCCCGCACCAGCTCGACTAGGCAGTTGACGACCCGCTGGTCGTGGGGCTCGAGCTCGATGGTGACGCCGGCTGCCCGTCCATCGACGACTGCGGCGCAGAGGCTGACCTCGCTCGAGCGGTCTACCTGACAGGCATCGAGGTAGCTGCCCCGGTTGAGGATCTTGCCGTATTGGTCGGCGCTCAGATCCGGCGGTCCGCCTTCGTTGAGCGCTGCATCGGTCAGCGCGTAGTCATCTTGGGCTTTCTCACAGGTGGGAAAATCGATCGGTTCGACGTCCTCGTCGTCCCCCAACCCGTCGGAGGTGTAGTTGGTGTGGCTGTCTGACCCCGACGAGCTCGCTGGGTCCTCTTCCGATAGGGACAGGTACTGGGCCCACTCTGGGGGCTTCTTGTGTTTCGAGGTTTGAACCGGCGTCGCCCCGCACCCTAGCCACAATCCTGTCGAGACGAGCGCCAAAGCCGTGATGGCCCATGGATGGCGGCGGCCTCGGTTCTGGTGCTCGAGCGCAGACATCGGAGCAGTCTAGCCAGGCGCCCAATGGGGATCCAGCCGGAGGGCCAGCAGGAAGACCAGCAGGAAGACCAGCAGGAAGACTAGTGCAAATACCCCTGCCGAAATCCTTGGGCGACCACCGCGGCTTGGGTCGCCACTGACAGCTTGCGGCGCATGTTCTCCACGTGGGTGCGAACCGTCGCGCTGCTGATGCCGAGGGTGGCGGCTGCCTGTCGAGTGGTCGAGCCGCGCGCAAGAAGCTGGACGACTTCGATCTCCCTAGCGGTGAGCCGTGCTGAGCTGGGCCGTTCCGGGGGCAGGTCGAGGGACGTCAAGGTGCTGACGGCGTGGCCGTCGATGGGCACACAAGTGAGCTGGTAGCGCCGCCGACCCACGACGACCGGACGGACCGCGGCGTGCTCGGCACCACCGTTGATGAGTCGTTTGACGCAGCCGGGGCAACAGGGGCCCGCGTTGCCTGAAAGCGCACCGCCGACTAGCTCCCAACAGCTCGCTCCTCGGGGTGCGCCGACCAGCTCCTCGGCTTGCCGGTTCAGCTCGACGACCATCCCATTGGCGCAGGACACGACGACGGCGACACCTGTGCCGTTGGGCTCTCGCCCGTTGTCCGGTAGCGCGACCATGGGCGCGGAGGCTGACACCAACGGCGCTGAGCGGCTAGCGGTGAACGGTGTTTCTTTGGCGGTCACCGATCAGTCGACGCTCAAAGGTCGTTGCTCCGCCAGATCTTCATAAACCGAGACGCCCTTTTCGATCATTGCCTGGATGAACGGTACGGGGCGAATGCACGCCTCAGGGGCGTAGACACCCCCCTGATCGGTGAGTAGCTCACGGCGTCCGACCATCAGGGCGCCGATCGACAGGGACAAACCGGTCACCTCCCGCATGCCACCGCTTCCGCAGAGCATCCGGTGGACTTCGTCGTCTCCCTGTTGACCCCAAGCGTCGATGCGGAGCGCGCCGAGCCCAGGTGGGCCATTGGGCGTCAGCTGTTCGACCGCCGTTAGCGCCGCCGCGAAGCGATCCACCCAGCGGTGGCTTTGGAACCAGCCCCATTGCGCCGGCTTCACGAAGAGGTTTGCCCCTTTGCCAAAGCCCATGAAGAAGCTGACCTCCTCGATGTCGGGGAAATAGCGCGGCACAGTGTAAGGCTCGCTGTGACCCATGTTCCACAGCTGGATGGGACCGAACTGGGGGAAGTCGACGACCCGCGTTTCGCTGCACGCAGGGATCATGACCTGCTCGCCGCGGCGCCACGAGGCAACCTCGCCGCTCATGATGTACATCATGTGCTTGAGGACCGCCTCGCCACCGCCGGCATCCAGCGGCTGGTAGCAAGAGATCTCGACCCGCCGCAGATGGTCCATTTGGTCGTCGAAGAAGCGCACGCCCACGTTGGTCAGCCCTGGCGAGGCCCCCATCCCGGTGACCACGATGCGGCCTGTGTCTTGCGCGGCTTGTGAGGCTTCGCCCATCACCGCCTCGACGGCTTCCCACTCATCGCAGATGCTCACGTAGTCGACACCTGCTTCGATGGCGGCATGGACGAGCTTGTTTTCGAAGCGATGGAAGGGGCCGAGCGCCGATGCGGCCACGTCGTAGCCATGCATGGCCTGAACCAGCCCACGGTGGTTGTCGGCGTCGACCAAGATGGTGTCTACCGCGGCCCCCTTTCCCTGAAGCCGGCTTGCCAGTCGGTCCGCCTGTGCCAGGTCACCGTCAGCGATCGTCACCTGCTCCACGTCCTCGGTGGTCGCCAGGTCTTCCACGGCACGGCTTCCCATATCGCCAGCGCCACCCAGCACGATGATCTTCATAGCCTGCTCACCTTCTCGTTTCGGTCGTCTCGGCGCGGCCGCGCCAGATGGTGCCGTGGGCGTAGGCCTGGTAGGAATCGGTGTCGAGGACCGTGATGAAATACCGGCGTGCTCAGGGGTTTGTGGCGGTGGCGGCGGCGCTGCTGGGGGTGCTGGGGGCCATGGCGGTTGGCGCCTGCGGTCTGGCTGAGGTGCTTGCGCCCGTGCCCGTCGCAGGCGAGCCGGTGCCGAGCTTTCGCCACCAGAGTTTCTATGAGTCGCTGCAGCAGGACGCCGAGCTCCTGAATTTCGAGGGCGGTGACTGGCTCGAGGACTATGGCGATGCCGCCTTCTATGGGCTGGCCTTCTATGCCCAGGCAGGTGCCGAGACTCAGCATGCCGCCTGGCTTGCCCGCGCCGAGGCAGCGCGCATTCGGTCACAAGCTCTCATCGACAACGCCGATCTGATCAACGGTGACCTCAACGAGATCGCTATGGCGACCTTGGGCCTCATCGAGACCATGGAGGCGACCGGCGACCTCAGCGATTTGCCGCTAGTGGACGAGCTCATCGATCGGATGGACACCTTGATCAGCGCGGTGGGCTGGTATCTGGAGGTGGATGCCATCGACAGCTGGGCGCTCGAGGCTTACGGCCCCACCTCGATCAGCGCCCTGATGGGCATCATCAACGTCCAATACGCCGCCCTGCTCGGTGGGTCGCGGGCGTCAGAGCGTGTGCAGTGGGCCCGCCAGATGGCACAGCAGATCGACGATCAGGCTTGGGATGGCAGCGGCTACACGTTCGGCGCCGGCCGCGACGGGCTCTTTCTCTACCCGAACGTCACCATGATTATTCTCATGGCAAGGCTCTATCAGCTCACCGGTGAGCAAGCCTTTCGGGACCGCGCCCGCGCCATATATCAAGCGATCCAGCCGCTCAAGGTGAGCTCAGGTGAGGCTGGCGCGGTGCGCTACCGTTCGCCCTACAGCGCCTTGTTCATGGGAGCCCAGACCGACGATTACTCGACCTTATCGAGCCAGAACTACCTGATGTTCTCGCTGATGCTGCTCTACCAGATCACCGGCGAGGCGGCCTTCGTCGACGAGACCGATGGGGTGCTCGATACCCTGGAGACCTTGCTCTACAACGACTGGTGCTTCTCCGATTTCCACCAGCAGCCC
>JAUVCD010001002.1 GCA_030590865.1 Myxococcales bacterium
CAAAAACCGCTTCGCGAGAAAAGGAAAGGCGCTGCGGTCTCGCGCCCCGGCTCAATATGTCCGTTGACAACGAATAAGTCCGATGTATTATGCGTCGTCAAGGTGGGGGTGATGCCCCGAGGAGCCGGCCATGAAGATACCGAAGAACGGTCAGGACAAAGAGCAACTGTTCAAGGCGATGGAGGGCTTTCGGGCCGACGACGCCGACTGGCGGTCGGGCCGCACCTGGGGGTACGTCTACAACGCCGGGCGGGAAGCGGAGGAGGTCGCGAAGCAGGCCTACACCATGTTCCTGTCGGAGAACGCCCTCGATCCCACGGTCTACCCGAGCCTACTGCGGTTCGAGAACGAGGTTGTGGGAATGGTCAAGGCCCACCTGGAGGCCGACGAGGGGGTGGTGGGCAACTTCACCAGCGGCGGTACCGAGAGCATCATGCTCGCCGTCAAAGCGGCCCGTGACTCCTTCCGAGCTCGGCGGCCAGAGATCAAAGAGCCCGAGATGATCTTGCCGGTCACGGCCCACGCGGCGTTTCAGAAGGCCGCCCATTACCTGGACGTCAAGCCCGTGCTGGTGCCGGTATCGGACCAGACCTTCAAGGCCGACGTCGGCGCGATGGAGCAGGCCATTACAGCCAACACCATCTTGCTCGTCGGCTCTGCCCCTTCCTATGCCCACGGCGTGGTCGATCCCATCGAGCAGCTGGGTCAGCTGGCACTGGGCCATGACCTGTTGCTCCATGTCGATGCCTGTATCGGCGGCTTTCTGTTGCCCTACTTTCGCCGACTCGGCGCCCCGGTGCCCGATTTCGACTTCCGCGTGCCTGGCGTGACGTCCCTATCCCTCGACCTGCACAAATATGCCTACTGCGCCAAGGGCGCCTCCTTGGTGCTCTACCGAGACCGGGAGTTACGGAAGCACCAGGTCTTCTCTTGCGCACGCTGGACGGGCTACAGCGTGGTCAACTCGACGGTGCAGAGCAGCAAGTCAGGCGGGCCGATGGCCGCCGCCTGGGCGGTGCTCAACTTCATCGGTGACGACGGCTACCTCGAGCATGCTCGTGGCCTTTACGAGGCGACCCAGAAGCTCGTGGCCGGCATCGATGCCAGTGAGGATCTTCAGATGCTGGGCCATCCCGAGATGAGCCTGATCGCTTTCGCCTCCGACACGGTGAATGTGTTTCACGTCGCCGATGAGATGGCGCAACGGGGCTGGTACGTGCAACCCCAGCTCGGCTTTGGCGGTTCGAAGCCGAACATCCACCTGAGCGTGGCTCCATCCAATGTGCCCTGGGTCGAGGACCTCCTGGCCGATCTGGCCAAATCGGTTGCGGCGGCCAAGCAGCTGCCGCCTAGCGATCTGGCGGCGACGGTGGCGGCGACCTTCACGAACCTCGACCCGGCGGCGCTGACGCCCGAGATCTTCTCTCAAATGTTGGGGATGGCGGGGATGACCAGTGTGGCCTTGCCCGACCGCATGGCTGACATCAACGAGGTGCTCGATGCTCTGCCCGCTGAGGTCACCGAGACGCTGCTGAGCACGTTCATCAACGAGCTCTTCGTGCCGCCCAAGGACTGATCCTCCCACGCATTCCCGGTTCTCTGTCCCCTGTTCCTTGTTCTTTGTTCCAATCCCGGTTGGAACGTTTCGTCCTGCAACCCTCGTCGCTGACGATGGTGGGGCGATCGTTTTTGTGCTGCGCATGCCATCCAAGCGGGCTAGCCTCCCGGCTCCATTAAACACAACGCACCAGGAGGAATTGGGATGAAGTTCGCGATCATGGGTACCGGAGTCATGGGGCGCGGTTGGATCACCCAGTGTGCGTTGAAGGGCCACGAGGTGCACGCCTACGACGCGGTGGCCAAGAGCCTCGAAGGGGTCAACGCGTTCTGTGAGAAGCTGGCGGGCAAGGCGGCCAAGAAGCAGAAGATCGACGATCCCGAGATCGGCAAGAAGACGGTCGCCAACATTCACACTCACGCGGACAAGGCTGCCTTCATCGAGGCTGCCAAGGGCTGCGACGTGTTCTTCGAGGTGATCTTCGAGGACATGGAGCTGAAGCGCTCCGTGCTCGCCGAGGTGATGCCCCAGCTGCCCGACAACGTTTACTTCTGGTCCAACACCTCGAGCTTGAACATCGACGTGCTGGCCGAAGCGAGCGGGCGACCGGAGAAGGCCATTGTCTGCCACGGGATGAACCCGGTGCCGTTCATGGCCGGCGTCGAGCTGGTGGCTGGGGCCAAGACCAGTCCAGAGACGGTGGAGCATGCCCGCACCGTGCTGCAAGAGATGGGGAAGCTGCCGTTCTTGGGACCCAACATTCCTGGCTTCTGGGTCAACCACCTGCTGATGCCCCAAATGCTGGATGCGATGCGGCTGCTCGAGGCCGGGCTGATCACCGTCGAGGACGGCGACGTGGGGCTCAAGA
>JAUVCD010000041.1 GCA_030590865.1 Myxococcales bacterium
CGTATTGGCAGGCCGCTGCATAGCGCAAGGCCGCATGCGCCTCCTTGGCTTCGCCGAGGGCATCATCGAACCGGTTGTGCCCCTTGGCCCCGCGCCGCAGCTGAGCCTCGCCGGTGTTGGTAGCCACCCGGCACCAAGCCCGCTGCAGCTGCGAAGCCAACTCGCCGTTGTGTGCCCGCGTCTCGCAAACAACCCGCGTGATGTCGACAGCCAGCGAAACGATCTCATCAACAACTCTGAGCCCCATACCGAACCAAAATCAGAGGCAGAGGCGGAAGCAGCGTCAGAGGTAGAAGCAGAGACAGCGACGGAGGCGGAATCAGGGGTGGTGGCAGAAACAGAATCAGCCTCCGAGTCTGGGTCCGAGTCCGAGCCCAGCCTCTGCCGCCGTCTCTGCCGCCGTCTCTGCCGCCGCGTCCGCTTCTGCCGCCGCGTCCGCTTCTGCCGCCGCGTCCGCTTCTGCCGCCGCGTCCGCTTCCGCCGCCGCGTCCGCGTCCGCTACTTCAGGCTAGCTCCTGGACCCCGTCGTGGGCACCGGGTTCGATTCCTTTTCCAGGTATCGAAAGATGGTGCGCGGGTCGACACCGAGGTCGCGCGCCGTCTGGGTCCGGTTGCCGTTGTTGCGCTCCAGCACCTCGAGGACGTAGCGGCGCTGGAAATCTTCCTTGGCCTTCTCGAGGGGCAAGATGCCGATTTCGGCGGTGGCGCCCAGGTCGAGGTCATCAGGACTGAGCAGCTTGCTCTCACAGAGCACCAAGGCCTTCTTGATGCGGTTCTGCAGCTGCCGAATGTTGCCAGGCCAGGCGTATTTCTTGATGGCTGCGATGGCCGCTGGAGCGAAGCCTCTGACCGGGCTGTTGAACTCCTCGGCATATTTGGACAGCAGCATCTTGGCGATGATCAACACGTCGTCGCCTCGCTCACGGAGCGGGGGAAGCCACAGGTTGACCACGTTGAGGCGATAGTAGAGATCCTCGCGGAAGGTGCGGGTGCGCACCATCTCATCGAGATCTCGGTTGGTCGCGGCCACGATGCGGATGTCGATCTTCTCGGGCTTCGAGCTACCGACCCGCATGACGACCCGCTCTTGCAGCACTCGCAACAGCTTCACCTGGAGATTGAGCGGCAGCTCGCCGATCTCGTCTAGGAACAAGGTGCCGCCGTTGGCTACGTGGAATTTTCCTGGGCGGTCCATGACGGCCCCGGTGAAGGCACCACGGACGTGACCGAACAGCTCGCTCTCGATCAGATTCTCGGGGATCGCCCCGCAGTTGATGGTCACGAAAGGACCATTGAGCCGCGTGCTGCGGCGATGGATCTCCCGGGCTACCAGCTCTTTGCCCGTGCCCGTGTCCCCAGTGATCAGCACGCTGATGTCGGTGGCTGCCACCTTCTCGAGCTTGCGGAACACCTCGCGAATGGATGCGCAGGCCCCGATGATCTCGCCAAAGCGCTTGTCCCGAAGCTCGTTCTCGAGCTTGGCTTTGTCTTCCCGCAAGGCCGCCAGGAGCATGGCGTTTTGCAGGATCAGCGAAGCCTGGGACGCAAAAATGCTCAGTAGATCCAGCTGGGGTTTGCGGAACAGCTCCTTGACCTTGTCGTTGCCTACGTAGAGCGCGCCGATCGCTTCGCATTGGGCCACCAGGGGGGCGCACATCACGCTCGACAGCTGCAGGGCGACGACGCTCTCGCTCTTGCCGAAGGTCGTGTCGGTGACGGCATCGGACACGATCAGCGGCTTGCTCGTGGAGATTACCTTCTGCACGATGCTGTCCGAGATGCCACCGTCACCGTCGGCGATGGCGGTCTTGGCGACGTTGCGAGCGGCGCGCACCACCCACTTGCGGTCGCCGTCGTCCCCACCGGTTTGGCGAGCAGCTTCGCTGGGCAGCGTGGACTCGAGCAGTAAGACGAAGCCTTTCTGGGCATTAGTCAGCTCGATTACGTCGTCGAGCATGGTGCCGAGGAGATCGTCCAAGTTTCCGATCTTGATGAGTTTCTCACTGAAGCTGAACAGCTTGCGAACCCCTGCGACCTCGTGGGTCCCGAGCGCCGTGCTCTGGGTCAGCGTCTCCTCGTCGGGCCGCTTGCGGCGCTTTTTCAGGGCTTCGGCAAAGATGGAGAAGCTCAGCTCGGCGGCCCCTAGCTTGATCCGGTCGCCGTGGACGAGCCGGGCGCGCCGTTTCTTCTTGCCGTTGATGGTCATCGAGCCTTTGCGCTTCAGCTCTTCGACCACGAAGTCCCGACCGTCGAAGGCGATCTGGATGTGGTTGGGCATCACGCCTTCGCCTGCGATGACCAGGTCGTTGCCTGCCGCATTGCCGACGGTCGTCACCGGCTTGTGGACGCTGTACAGGCGCGGCGAGCCCTCCACCACGTGGTATTTCAGGGTCGGCATTTCAGGCTCGGCAGCATTGCAGGGATACGCTCGGCGGGCTACTGGCTTTCATCTTCGGTCCCCACCACAGCCACGGCCGTCAGCGAGACAGCGCCGGCCCGCAGGCTTGGGGGCGCTGGGCTACTGAAACAAATACCGCGGGCCGTGTCAGACGGCCCGCGGCCCCAGGTCCGTAGCCAGATCACCAGGCTACCAGAGAGTGCCGCTCGCCTGCAGTCCCATTCCATCCTTCACTGGCATCAGACCTCCGCCCAGCAAACGGACCGGCGTGTCGTCCACCTCGTCGTCCGCTGCGGCATAGCCCGTCTTGCGTCGTGGATTGGCGAGCACCGCACCGAGCCCGAGTCCGATGGTGCCTGCAACGCCCTGGAAGATGAGGCCTCGTCGCGGGTCATGCTCGTCGCTGCCGGCGTAGAAGATGTAGACCGGCAGCGAGGCCACCGTACCGATCGCCCAGCCGCCCCACATCCACCCCACCTGGTTCCACGATGGTGTCCAGAAGAACGATGAGCCGACGGCCCCGGCCACCGCCACGTTGAAGCCGATGACGCCGCCAAGCGAGACCCCGTCGTTGGCTTGCCCCCAATCGCCATTGCTGGCGCCGCCGCCGAAGAGCGTGCCGATCGAGGCGCCCCAGAAGGTGCTCGACGAGATGAGGATGTTCGTCTCTGGCGCCGGTCGAGCGAGGTAGTAGAGGCCCACGCCGGCAGCACCGCCCAAGGTGGAGCCGATGACCTCCGCTCGGGCCAAGCCGCGAAACCCCCATTCGTCCTCTTCGTCGGCGCTGACCCATTGGTGGCCTGCGATGGCGAGGCCTTCGCCAGCGCCTACGATCATGCCGGCAGCGACGGCCGACGGGAGCCCTTCAGGCATCCCATGGCGAAACGCAAAGCGATCGACCAAGAAGACGCCCAGCGGCGCCGCCGCGCCCAAGATCGCCGGCGTGATGAGCATCAGTCCTGGGTCGTCGATGTCCGCTTCGGTATCGATCCAGATTCCGGTCCCCACGCCCCAGGCAATGGACGTGCCGTAGAGGGTGCCCATCTCCAGACCGGACGATACCGGTGGTCCTTTGGGTTTGCCGTAGCCTGGCGGCTGGCCGTAGCCAGGTCCTGGCGGGTAGCCCGGCGGGGGTTGACCAGGTCCCGGCGGCTGGCCGTAGCCCGGCGGCGGCGGCTGGCCGTAGCCCGGTGGCGGCTGGCCAGGTCCCGGCGGTGGGGCGGGAGGGTATTGAGCCTCGGCCTCACCAGGCAGCAGCGCTGCGCTGACGGCGATCGTGGCGAGACAGAACAGACGGAGCAAGACGTTGTTCATGGCCGCTGTCGAGCCTACTCGACTTGCTGACAGGATGCTCGCATCAGGCATCTTTCCGGCAGCTTGGGCCGGGGGGCGTTGAGCCTGAGTTTTGAAGTGTCGAGTTGCGGGCGGGGATGAACCCCGCCCCTACTTTTGTTCGTGTTTGAGTGGGCGGGTCATGAGATCTGCGACCGCCTGTTTCACTGGCTTGTCTTCGTACAGGATCTTGTAGACCTCGGCGGTGATGGGCATGTCGACTCCCAGCTTCTGGCTGAGGTCGTGAGCGCTCTGGGTGGTTCTCACCCCTTCGGCAACGTGGCCGAGAGACTCGAGGATCTCCTTCAGCTTGCGGCCCTTGCCGAGCTCGACTCCGACGGTGCGGTTGCGCGAAAGCCCGCCGGTGCAGGTCAGCACCAGATCGCCCATACCTGCCAAGCCCGCCAGCGTCAGGGGATCGGCACCTTTGGCTTGGGCCAGTCTGCCGATCTCGGCCAACCCGCGCGTCATCAGCGCGGCTCCGGTGTTGAGGCCTGCTCCCAGACCGTCGATGGCACCGGCGGCAATGGCGACCACGTTCTTGATGGCTCCGCCGACCTCCACGCCAGGGACATCTTTGGTGTAGTACATGCGCAAATGGGCGGTCGCGAACTCGCGCTGCACCCGTTCGGCGGCGTCGGCGCAGGTGCCCGCAACGGTGACCGCTGTGGGCACGCCAGCGGCGATCTCCTTGGCGAAGCTCGGCCCGGACAAATAGGTGAGCCGCTCTTCGGCCTCTTCGCCGAGCACGTCGACCATGACCTCGCTCATCAACATGAGCGTCTCGTTCTCGATGCCCTTGGTCGCGTTGCAAAGGATAGCTGTCGGCGGCAAGTCGGGCTTTGCCATCTCGACCACCTGGCGAGTGACGTGAGAGGGCACCACGAAGAGCACCAGCTCGGCTTCCTTCAGGGCGCTCGCCAGGTCGGCCGTTGCCGTGAGCTCCGCGGGCAGCGGGACACCAGGAAGATAGCGCTCGTTGGTTGCCGAGCTGTTGATCGCCTCGGCGAGCTCGGGCCGTCGCGTCCACATGCTCGTGTCGTTTCCCTGATCGGCAAGCACCTTCGCGAGCGCCGTGCCAAAGGCGCCTGCTCCCACCACCGCAACATTCGTCATGTAGGCAAGCTAATCAGGCTTGGTGTGAAGTCTCAAGCCTGCATCGGCTATGCTGGCCCCATGGCGCTGTGGAAATGGACCCTGAGGCTCGTCGTGGTCGTCATCGGCCTGGGCTCGATCGGCGCGTCCTGCGGCCAGTCGCTGGTCGCCGTCATGCCCGGGGTGATCAACGATCCGGCGAACCGCTCTTTGCGCCGGGCGCTGTTCAGCTTCGCCACGGGCGAGCTCTGTAGCGAGCTTCAGAAGCGGTCGATTCCCCTCAAGCTGCGGGACGCCGATCCGGTGATCGGCCGGTTTTATCCGACGGCCTGTGCGGTGCAAGAGCTCGAAAACGGCAACCTGTTCGCCCAGCTCTTGGGCCATGGCTACGGGTGGAGCAACGTTACCGGACGGCTGGGCTTCGAAGCGAACGCGGCCATCGAGTACGACCACGACTTCATCATGGATGGCTCGCGGATGGTCGTTTACTTCCGGCAGAAGCAGACCCAGTCGAGCGATTTGAAGGTGCTCATGGTCGAGTCCTCGGGTCAGGGGGGCATCGCCGCTGTGGCCACTGGGGTACTGGGCACGACCATCCAGGCGGCTAGCCAACAGATCGGCAACCGGATCCTGCAGCACCAGCTAGCTCGGGGTTTCACCGTCGTCCGCGAGAGCGATGGCAGCGTGAGCTTCTCCCTTGGTGTCGTCGAACCGGGCCAGATGCCCAAGGCTCCTTTCGGGTTAGGCGAGTCGGACTGGTTGGTGCTCGCCAACGAGCGCACCGAGCTGCACCAGGATCAGCGCGATTTTGCCGGTCCCTTCACCATCGCCGACGGCGACGAGGCGCTCTATCTGACCGCGCTGGTCGAAGGGGCGCCTGCCGTCGACGTGGTGGTGGTCGAAAAACCGGTAGGCGACGTTTGGATACGGGCCCACGAGCGCCAAGCGGGGGCGGGGCCGCCGCCCAGTCCTCCGGTATTCGACGACGTGATCCAGGCCTCTCCGCCCATTCCCGGTCGCCCGCCACAGCTCTGGCGCCGCATGTTGAGGCTCCGCGCAGGAACCTACTACGTGGTGTTCGACCATACGGCCACCGCCGGCAGAACTCAGCCCGCTGCTCAGGCCGGAGACGATCGGGCCGCGCTGGTGAGTTACGCCATTCAACTTGGTGACGCTCCGTGACGAGGCCCCGCCCCTCTTGGTGCACGTGATTGGGGCCTCGCCCAGCGGTGGTCCCTAGCGACCGACCTCACCGCCCTTGCTCTGGACTCGACCAGCGGATAGAAGACCTCACCTTGCCCGACGAGTCTGACGACAGCGGTGCCTACGAGGCAACGGGGGCCGACCATGATGCCCCCGCCGCCGCTGGGGATCGGCGTGTTGAGCATTCGCCGCGGCCGTTGCGCTACCTCTTCTATCTGGTTTGGGTGCTCGCTGTGCCGGCGGCGCTGGCCGTGACGGCCGTCCATTTCTCCAAGCCCGACACGTTGAATGTCGAGGTGGGCATCGTCCGTAGCTTCATCGGTGAGCAACAGGTGCCGGCCACCATCATGTTCTTCACCCTCTTCGCCTGGGTGCTCTGGCGCGTCCGCTACGTGATGCCCTTTGCTGCGGCGATGGGGGTGCTGGCGCGCAGCGATGTCCCCCCTAGGCTGCGCGCCCGGTTCGACGACGCCGGCCTGCTCATCGTCGAGGCGCGCCGAATCGTCGCGGCCCGGGCTAAAGAGGTGCAACGGGCCCTCACCAAGCGGGAGCGTCAGACCATCGAAGACGCTCTGGAAGGGCTCGAGGTGACCATGTGGTCCGAGCGCTTCGACGCCGAGCGCTTCACGAGTGACTGTGCCGCGGCGGACAAACTCGTCGCCAAGCACCTCGGGCGCTGGCGGAAAGGGGAGCTCCGAGAGTACGCCGAGTCGATCGGTGTCGCCGTGGCGGTGGCCCTGGTGTTGCGGTTCTTCGTCATCGAGGCGTTCAAGATCCCGAGTGGCTCGATGATCCCGACCCTGATGGTCGGCGATCACATCTTCGTCGCCAAATATGCTTACGGTCCGCTGCTTCCTCGGTCCGACACCCGCCTCTACGATCGGTTACCGCCGGCGCGGGGTGACGTGAGGGTGTTCAAGTTCCCGGAGAACAAGGAGCAAGATTTCATCAAGCGGGTCATCGCCCTGCCTGGCGACACCCTCGAGACCATCGACGGCCGGCCGGTCCTCAACGGCTGGGTTGTCCCCCATTGTTACGTGGGCCGCCTCGACTTGCCCCATGGTGTGACGGGGCACGCTTACATGGAGACCCTTGGCGATAAGGCGTTTCTCACCCTTTATGACGAGCGCAGCGAGCCATCCCGCTGTCGGTCCAATAGCGATTGCGACGTGGTGCAAGCCTGTCGTAGTGGGATTTGCGGCGTAATGAAGGGGCCTTACAAGGTCGCGGCTGGCGAGGCTTGGGTGATGGGCGACAACCGTGACAACAGCCATGATTCGCTGCGGTGGAAGAGCGGGCTGGGGGCGGGTGTGCCCTTCGAGAACATCAAGGGCAGAGCCATGTTCGTCTGGTGGAGTTGGGATCCCCGGGGCGGCATCGCTGAGGATCGAGTTTTCGTCAACGTGATGGGGGTCCCGCGCTTGCCCCCCGGTGCGTCCCCCGACTTGGTGGCCTCGCTGCAACGGTGTCTCCAGGAGCGACCACCGCTGAGCGAGACGACGCCGCCATAGAGGGACTGCCGTTCCAGTGGTTGGCGGCAGCTTGCTGGCGTGCCGCTCGACACATTGTTGCTGCGACTTGCCGTTGCCCAGACTTGGCGACTACGGTATTGGCGCTGGAACGAGGAGCGACATGAGGATTACGAAACGACTCGCTGGGGCCGTCGCCGTTGCTTTCGCGCTGTCTGGTATTGCCGTCAGCACGACCGGTTGCGACAAACTGTTCAAGGACGACGAGAGCGAAGAGGACGACGACGACGACGATAACGATGACGACAAGGACAAGGAAGAGACCGAGACGGTAGCGCCCGTTGATGCGGGGCCGGTCGCCGAGTCGGACGACGTCGAATCCTATCCGGAGATGACCAAAGCTGGCGGGACCTTCCGGCTCCTCAAGCGGTTCTACGTCTATCGGGCTGCTGACGAGAGCTCGAAGAAGCTGACCGGCCTAGCGCCGGGCACGCTGGTGGACTTCAAGTTCTTCTACCGCGACTGGATCAGGATCGACTGGCCCAGCGGACCGGGCGAGCTGTCCCCGGGTTGGATCCACCTTCGCAAGCAAGAGCTGAGCGTCCATACGAAGAAGGCAGAGAAGCCTGACGCGGGCGTCGAGGTGGTCCCCGATGCGGGCGTCGAGGTGGTCCCCGATGCGGGCAAGGACGACGAGAAGAAAGACGACGAGAAGAAGGACGACGAGAAGAAGGACGCGGGGACGGTCAAGAAGGCGGACAAGCCGAAGCTCATCAAGCCCCGTCTCAAGTTCAAGCTTCCCACGAAGAAGAAGTAGCCAGGGCAGGGAGGCGGTACGGCAGCGGACCGCTGTGGCGATCGCCTCGGCTCCCTTTCCCTAGGATCTACTCTTCGTATTTGACCTTGCTGGGGTCGACCATCGGCGGGGGCGCCGGGGCCTCGGCGCCGACTGACGGCGGTGCGGAATCGGGGGTCTTGGCCAGCGGTTCCGGCGCAGCGGTGGGCGCTTGGGGCTCGGCTTGGGGCACCATGGCAGGCGCTGCAATGAGGTCTTTCGGAGGCTCGGCGATTTCTACGCCCTCGTTTTCGACCACCGCCGCAGGTGCAGGCGCCACCGGGGGGGGCAGGTATGGACGAGGCGTGTCGATCTCTCGGGCGACCTCTGCCACCTCAGGGTAGTGGATGGCGACTTGCTCGACGAAGGCACGGCGCTGCTCGTCCGTTGGAGCCGCAGCCTCCGCGCCGGCCGTACGAAGGGCGTCGGACATCTGGTAGTACCAGGCCGACAACGACGCGTGTGCCTCGACCAAGTTGCGAATCGTCTCGTCCGATAAAATGACCGTCCGTGCCACGGCGAGACGATAGCCACCAGCGCCGGTAAAGCCAACCGCTAGCCGATTCTATCGGACGTCCATCCCACGGCGGGGGGGCCTCGTCTGGGGCTGCTCGGGAGCGCGGCGACGGCCTGGCGCGCAGTAGAGCGATTTGTGCCGAACACTGCTAGGGTGACCGCACCGCGCCCGTACCGTCGATGGAACCACGACTATGGCCAGCACGAGCATCGGTTCATACCAGATCACTCGAAAGCTCGGCGGGGAGGATGACCGCTACCTCGCCCGTTCCGCTGCCGGCGAGCGCTGTCAGGTCCGGGTGCTGGACCTGTCCCCGGTGGGCGACTGGGAGCAGGCCAAGCGGGAGGTCTCGATCTGCGATCAATTGGACCACCTAGCGGTGGGCAAGACGCTGGAGATCTTCGAGCACGACCAGAAACTAGCCGTCGTCTTCGAACGCCTCGATGGCGAGCCGCTCGACCGCTTGATGGCCACGCTGGAAGAGAAGGGCGAAACCCTGGCTCCCGAGGCGGTGTGGTTCATTGGCCATCAGGTTGCTGGTGCTCTGGCCCAGGCTCATTCGGCGAGTAACCAGGAGGGAGATCTCGTTGCTGTGTGTCACGGACATCTGTCTCCCAAGCAGATTGCCGTCGCGTGGAACGGTGCGGTTCGTCTCGACGGGCTTGGGGTGGCGCCTCTGGTCGGCGGTACCGGGTCGCAGGGCATGGCAGCCTACGTCGCGCCGGAGCAGGCGTCCGGTGGGCGATGCACGCCTCGAGGAGACAGCTACTCGCTCGCCGTGGTGCTCTGGGCGTTGCTGGCAGGTCGTGTGCCTGAGCCCGGCGATGCCAACCTGGACGCGGTCGTCCACGGCGTGCCTGAGGTGCTCCGCGGAGCGCTGGCGGCAGCCCTCGAGCCCTCACTGGGTCAACGCCGAATCACCAGCATGGAGCTGGAGCAGTGGCTAGGCGATGTCGCTGACCCAAGTGGGAAGCGAGCGCTGGCGAAGGCCATGGCGGTGCTGCGTAGAGGGCGCCCGACGGAGGAGCGGAAGGCGGCAAGTCAGTCAGGCGCTGGCTCAGGCAGGGGCCCAGGCAGTGGTCCGGGCAGTGGTCCGGGCAGCGGTCCGGGCAGCGGTCCGGGGCCTGCTGCTGACGGCGACACCCCCGTCTCTCCGGTTGCCGAGCCGGGACGCCCATCGTCAGGACGCAAGGTCCCACCGCTGCGGTCGAAACAGCCCACGCTGCAGGGCAATGCGCCCAGCGGCGAGGACGGCGCCACCGGCACGCCAGACATGGACTGGGTGACGGCCGGCGAGTCGGTGAAGCCCCCGGTCGACAGGTCGGAGCTGGCCGAAGAGATCACCTGGGGCGATCCGGACGAGGCTGAGCCGATGGTGGAGAGCCTGAGTGCTCTGAACGCCCCGCCGTCCACTGTCGACGTGGATCTGACGTTCCCCGCGCCGGCCGAGGCCGACCAAGTCCCCGATTTACCGCTCGCCGCCCCCCTGTCCGCCGAGGAGCCAGCGCCAGCAGCGACGGAGGGTGACGCCCATGATGATGCCTCGTTGGCGGCTGACGATGACGACCAACCAGCGGGGCTGGCTGGGGCCGTGGTGGCACCAAGCTCACCGCTGGCCGGGTCTCCGCCCATCCCGCCTGGCCCAACGTCGCCCTCGACGAATCAACCTGAGGCCCACGCTACGGTTGAGCGCGATGGATCACCTTGGTCGCCTGGCAAAGACGCCGGTGTGGCGGGGCCCACCTCCAGTGCTCCTCCACGACTGTCGCTCGTCACGGCCATCATGGTGACCATCGTGACCGCCGTGCTCACCATGGTGGCTGGCGTTTGGTGGGTGCGTCACCGGGCGACCATCGCAGAGCCTCCTCCGCTGCCGGCTGCGTCAGGGAGCGCCGTCGGGGCGGCGCCAAGGCGGGCCACCGCCGCGCCTGCCCTCTCCGCGAGCGCTGGCGCGAGTGCTTCGCCGACTGCCAGTGCGAGTGCCGCGGCGAGCGCCGAGCCAGCGGCCCAGCCCGTTGACGGCAAGGATGGGTCAGCCCTGCCGCCGACCGCCGGCTACCTGGTCGTCAAATTCGTGGGAGATCCCCACGCGGCGGTCTTCGCTGCCGGACAGAAGCTGGGACCGGTCAATCAGAAGATTGAGGTCTTCTGCCAGCACCCGGCATTTCTACGGGTAGGGGCGCAGCAGCCCAGCGGAGCGGTAAAGTGGCTGACCCCCGGCCGTCCTGGGGTGAAGATCGCCTGCCAATCAGTGACCGAGATCACCATGACCAAGTGATCGCCCTAGGCGGGGCAGGTGGGAGCGCCTTGTGGGCTATCATTTGTCGTCGCTGCGGCGATCGGCGAGGGCCACGACCAGCGCGGAAACCGAGGCTGCGCCGGCGTCGTGAAGCGCGGTGGCGCAGGCGGCCAAGGTGGCGCCGGTGGTGGCGATGTCGTCCACCAGGATGACTCGTTGGTGTCGCACCTGTTCGGGACGGGCGATGACGAAGGCTCCGCGTAGGTTTTTGGCTCGGGCCTGCTTGGAGAGCCTGGCTTGGGCGGGGGTGTCGATCACCCGTCGGATCATCGTAGGTCTCAGCGGTGCGCCGAGCTCAGGGCGAACTTGACGGGCGAGCAGCGCCGCTTGGTTGTAGCCCCGTTCTGCGAGGCGCCTCGGGTGCAATGGCACTGGAACCACCAGGTCGCAGCTGAGGCTCGAGGTGCCATCCGGTGTCGCCGCCCGCGCCTGGCGCGTGACCCGCCGTAAAAGCGCACCTAGTGGATGAGCCAGATCAGGGCGGTCGTCGTATTTGAGGCGCCGAAGGGCGTCGGCGACCGCGCCGCCGTATTGGGCGAATCCGTAGACGCGGACCGTCTGCCCACCGGCGCCTGCGTCGCTCGTGCCGAGGGCTACGATTGCCCGGTAGGGGGGCGTAGCTCGGACGATTGAGGTAGCGCAGGTCGGGCAGAAGACCGAGCGGCGGCGCAGGGTCTGATCGCATGCCGAGCAACGGGCCGTGCTGAGCAAGTCGATCAGTAGAGCGCTGAGGGCGGCCCACAACCAGCGGGCCACGAGCACACAGCGCTTGAGAAATGTTGCGAGCAATGGCATCCCTAGAAGCTGACGGGGGTGTGGGAGCTTCTCCCACACCATTCATCGCCGCTGGGGCAGCTCGGTTGCGCTGCACGCCGAACGACACGAACCTGATGACCCCGCGGGCTCTCCAAGCTATTGACTTACCGCGCACCTAAGTACCGAACCGAAGGGCATTAATTGGCTCCGGCGGACCAGTGGAGATGGACCGACGAGGATGGCGTTCAGCGTTTGCTGAACGGCGAAGAGCTGCGTGCGGCGCTGCGCGACGGCAGGCTGAAGCCGACCACCCTGGTGTGGCGTCGTGGCATGAAGAACTGGCAGTCGGCGATGAGCGTCGACGAGCTGATGGATGGGGCCGACTCGGTGACCATGGAACGCCGTGGCGGTGCCCTTCCGGGGACCAAGCGAGCTCCCTCGCCGTCCATCCCTGCGCCGAGCACCGAGCTGCGCAACATGGTCAACATCGATCAGCTGCGCGCCCAGCAGAAGCGGCCTGTCAGTCACACGATGCAAGGCGTAGGCGATCGGAAAGCGCAGGATGCTGCGGCGGGCCAAGCGCTGGCGATTCCGGCAGCACCGAAGCTGCCCGACGTGAGCGGGGCCAAGCGCCTCAAGGTGGACACGGTCAGCCGCCGTCACCGCACCACCGACATTGATGGGCTGTGGTCGGCAGGGGCCGCGCGTCGGGATGACGACGAACAGACCATCACCCGTCTGCGGACGGCCGAAGAGGATGCGACGCTCTGCGAGGCGCAGCAACAGAAGGCATCGCAGGTCAAGCGCTCGGTGCCGCCACCGGTTCCCAAGCGCACGGTGCCTTACACCGGTGGCGCAGCCCAGCCTCAGAAGGCAAGCCGCCGGCAAGTCAAGCGCACCAAGCGTCGGCTGCCGCCTGCGCAAGGGCGGAGCAAGGGAGTCGCCAAGCCGCGCCAGCCCGTGCCCGATACCCTGGCTTCGGCTAGTGAGCAGGAGGTGCATCCGCACAGCCCCTTGGCCATGGCTCGCGCTCAGCTCAAGAGCGACGAGGTGTTGTCGGCAGCTTTGCCGTCAAACCGTGGCATGCCGAACCGCGAAGCGGCCCAGCCTGAAGCGGCCCCGCAGCAACCAAGTGCCGGGACGCTCGATCTGAACGCTGGCGTTGCAGCGGGCCAAGGGCAGACTGCCGACGCTGCCGGCCAGCCTGCGGTAGCTACCCCGGCAGCGGCCACCTCGGTGCTGGATGGCGGAGCAGGGGCAGGGGCGGGCATGCCGGCCACCGATCCGTTACCGGCGATGCGGGGTCGCGAGCGCTCGCGACCCGATCCGGATTTCTCGCGCGAACCGTGGCAGCGGCAGCAAGCGGGGCCGACCCAAGTGCAGGTGCAGGTGACGACAGCCATGCCTGGAACGCCCGACGCGCCGACGATGGATGCTGCTGTGCTCATGGCATCGGGTCAGCTCAACGCTGGCCAAGCCCCTCCGCCCAAGTCCTTGCTGCCCTTCAAGTTGAGCCGAGCGATCCTGGCCGGGGCAGCTGGCGGTGTCGTGACGCTGTTTTTCATCGCCTTTCTCGTGGGGCGGTGCTCTGCGCCGGCTCAGTCGAATATCGTGGCTTCCGTTGAAGCCCGTACCGGCTGGGCGGCCGTACCGCTCTTTGCCCGGAGCCGGACCAGCGGTCAGCTCAAGCCGCGACCCTGCCTCATGCAACGGGCGCCCTCGCGCTGGGCCCGCGCTGCCTCCGTCCGGATCCCCATCGAAATGGGGGCGGCCCCGGATCGAAAGCTCGCGGTGGGCTATGCCCGCAGCAAACAGCAAGCTCGTGGGATGGTGGTTGACCCGCTCACCGGTGTGGCCGAGGTGACCTTCGAGCCGGAGGACGAGTACGAAGAGCGGCTGTCTCGGGTCGTGCCCGTGATCGTAGACGACGAACCGGTGTACCAGCCCACGTTGATTATCCATGGGGACGTGAAGAACGCCGTCTACGCCCCGGCCGAGCCCCCCTTCGTGCTCGGGTTCGGGGGGGACAATTTCGTTCGGCTTCCCGATCCTGGAGGCGATCCTGCCACGCTTTGGGCCTTGGAGCCCCCTGGCAAGCGCGGTGACGCTCTGCGCACCTTTGCCATTTCGGGCAAAGGCGTTGCCGTGACCTACCGATACGGCGGGCGCATCTTTCATGCGCTGCTGAAAGACGATGGCAGCGTGGTCCAGGACGTCGCGGCTATCGCCGGTTCGGGGGGTAAAGTGGGCAAGCCCAACATCGGCAGCAATCGTCGAGACGTCTCGGTCGTGTTTGCCGATCGGCCGCCGAAAGCCAAAGCCGCTGAGATCCGTTGGGCTCATGGTGCCTTGGGCGAGGCGCTGACCGAGTCCAAGGTCGTGCAGCTCCCGCCTGGCGGGCCAGGTGGTGAGGCCATCGCCCCCGCCATCGCCGGGCTCAGCGGGGGCCGTTGGCTGCTCATGTGGACCGAGGGGCGCACCGGCGCGCGCACGTTGCGGGCCCAGACTTTCGATCGCAAGTACCAGCCGGTCGGCGAAGCGCTTCGGGTTTCGCCTGCCACCGGTAGCTTCGGTCAGGGCACGATTGGCGTCGTCGGTGAGAGCGCCGTCGTGGTGTTCTTGCTCGCGACCAGGCGCACCTACGAAGTTTGGGGTACGGTATTAACATGCGAGTGAACCACCGTTGTTGCCAGGCGTCCGAGCCGCCGGCTCCCCTTTCGAAGGGCTTGCTCAGCGTGCCACGGCGGACGCCCGTGGTTCGTGCCTTGGGCCTGTTGTCGTTGGCATTGCTGTTGGTTGCCTGCGCCGGATCCAACCAATCGCTGCTCGAGCAAGGTGAGCCGGTCGACACGGGGCGGCGGAGCTTTGACGAGTATTTCGAGTTGGTCGCTGAGCTGCGTGACGACGTGGAGGGGCTCGATTCGGATCTGTTCCAGCTCCGTGAGCCCATGACCGAGGTGCTGGAGACGGATGTCGACATCACCTTGCCTGCCTTGCTCGATGAGACTCGCCGGCGAGCCGGCAAGTTTCGCGACTTCGGCGTTACGCTGAATCTGAGACTCACTCCAGAACCCAAGCTGGTTCGCGCTCATGGCGAGCTCGAGCCAGACGACAAGCAGCTCAGCTTGCTCGCGGCGATCGAGGAGTCTGCCCACCGCGGCATGACCACCTTCAAGAAGTACAGCGAGCTGCTCGAGCGAGCGGTGGGGCTCGATGCCAAGCGGAGCGAGCTTGCCGAGCAGATCGACCGGCTTCCGGCGAGCTTCACCAAGCGAGACCTGGTGGAGACGGAAATCGTTGCAGCCGGGCGAGTGCTCAGGACCATCGATCAGAAGCTGTCGCAGGACACTCGCACCATCGCTCACTTCATGTTGGGCCTCGCTGCCGCTGTGGATACCGGCGCCTGGGACGGCCATGAGGAGAAATGCGCCGAAGCCATCGCTGCCTTCGACGAGAAGAAGAAGAAGGGCAAAGGGAAAGGGAAGCGCCCGCCGCGTCGCGGCAACTATCGCCCGCCGCGCCCACCGCCCAAGCCGCCCGCAGGTGGCGACTTCGAAATGTAGGGACGGCCCGGGGGCGTCGCCGCTTGCAGGTAGCCGTGTTAGCTAGAGGGCCGTGTTGGTCCATCAAGCTTGGTTGCCGCCTCGCCCGCGGTGCATCCGTCTGGTTCTTGGCGCCTGTCTGACCTTGGCGGTGCTGCTATCCACGACCGTCGCCCATGCCCAGCTAAAGGCCTTGGAGGAGGGGGTCGCCTTGGGCGACTTCATGTTCTTCCCTTCCCTGGAGGTTCGTCTTCGAGGCGAATACCGCCGCTATCCAGTGGACATTGGCGGCGACGTCTACGAGCGCACGGCGGTGCAGTCGGTCGGCTACCAGTCGTTGGCTCCCACCGTCTTGCGCCGGGACCCGGCGGTATCCGACCAGTGGTTGTTGTCCGAGCGCTCACGGCTCGGTCTCAGGGTGGAGCACGATGTGCTTGCTGCGGTCTTCACGCTTCAAGATGCCCGCGTGCTGGGCGCGCTACCTGGCGCGCCAGATCGGGCCGACACGGGCGGCTTCGGCTCGCTGGCGCCCCACGAGGCCTACATCGATGTGAGGACTGACCTAGACGACCCGGCGCTGCGGATTCGCGTTGGCCGACAGCAATTGTCGTGGGGCGATGGCCGGCTCGTGGGCGACAGCGACTGGTCACCTCGCGGCGCTGCGCTCGATGCCGGGTGGATGAAGCTGCATTTTGGCGACGTGAGCTTCGAGCTAGTGGGGGCGATGCTCGCTGCGCCTGGCGCCATCGCGCCGTCTTACGTGGCTCATGAACGTCAAACGGCGGTGGGTGATGATGGTGGGCCCGTCAATGCCGAGGGCACTGGCGCCCAGCTCTATGGTCTGAACGCCGGCTGGCGGATCGTGCCGCTGTTCAACATCGAGCTCGTCGGCCTGTCCCGGATTGCCCGCGACCCCCTGCCCGCCGAGCTCACCCGAGGAGATACCTACGTGCTCGACGGTCGGCTCCACGGCGAGGAGCGCGGCCTGTCCTACGCGGTCGAGGGGGCCTACCAATTGGGCCGGGTCGCCTCTTATGGCGCCAACCACGACCTTGCTGCCTTCGCCGCCGCTGGTCTGGTTTCCTGGCAGACGTCGCTTCCCTGGGATTTCCGGTTTGCACTGGAGGGTGGCTATGCGTCAGGTGACGACGCCGAGCAACGCGCTGATGGCACGGTGGACACCGGTACCAGCCTCGAGCGTTTCGATCCCATCGTTCCTGAGACCCATGAGCACTTCGGGCAGATGGATCTGCTGGCCTGGTCGAACGCCGTCGAGGTGGGCGGTGAGGTCTCCGTCAAGCCGGACGAGGAGATCCTCATGGCTCTCGGCTACAGCTTTCTCGGTCTGGCCGAGCCGGGCGACCGGTGGACGACCGGGACCTTGATGGCTGTCGGCGCCGCCCCTGACAACGAGTCGCCCATCATTGGCCACGAGATTGATGCCCGGATCGAGTATTCGCCTCTCAGCGCCGTCACCTTCATGGGTGGCTACGGCCTCTGCGTGCTCGGCGATGGCGGCAAAGCCGTGCTCGAGGCTGCGGGACGAGGGGAGCGGGATCTCTTGTATTACGGGTTCGTGCAGGCCGAGCTCAAGGCGCCTTGAGCCCGGCGAGTGCAGACCCCAGCCTGCCGGTTGCGGTAGGGGAGGTCGTCGACGGTAAGTACCGGGTCGAGCGGGTACTGGGCCAGGGTGCCATGGGGGTGGTGGTGGCTGCCACTCACCTGCAGCTCGAGCAGCCGGTGGCCATCAAGTTCCTCGTCGTCGATCCGGACGGCGTGCCGCTCGAGCGGTTCCTGCGGGAGGCACGGGCCACGGCGCGGCTCAAGGGCGCGCACCTCTGTCGGGTGCTGGACGTGACCGCACGGCCGAGGGAACCACCCTACATCGTCATGGAGTACCTGGCGGGCCAGGATCTCGAACAGCTGGTGCGAGCTCGCGGACGGCTAGCGATCACCGAGGCGGTCGACTACGTGCTGCAGGCTTGCGAGGGGCTCGCTGAAGCCCACGCCGCGGGGCGACTCAGTCGGCGGCCGTTCAGAGCGGCGCCACCACTAGGGATTGGTCCAGCGAAGCAGGACGAAGTGTCCCTCCCCCTGAGCTGCAACCATCGGCTCGCCCCAGCTCGCCCACAGAATGGTGTCGGGGTTGAAGCGAGGTGATGAGGGTGCCGTCGGTTCGACGCGCGGCAGGGGATGGGCCTTCCAGCCATCGCCACGACGCTCGAACACTGAATTGCGACCGAGCAGCCAGAGCTGCTGCTGTGGACTCACCTGCAGTGCCTCCGAGTGGGAAAGGCTGGTCGTGGGAGGGAGCTTCGGGGGCGTCTCGTCGCTCCATCCACGACCGCCACCCTCGGTCACGGCGCTCCGCCAAAGCCTCGATCCTTCGCCCTGACCTGTGACGAGCCAAGCCGAGCCGTCCTGCAATACCAGGAAGCGGTCGACGCCACCTGTGGCTGGGCATTCGAGATTGGTCCATTGCTGGCCGTCGAAGTGGGCCACGTAAGGTCGCATGCTGTAGCCGTCGGCGCTCAGGGCACCCACGGCCGCGTAGAGACCGCCCGCGCCGTCAGAAACGAGGAACGCTGCCCGGCTGAAGAACGCCGCCGGTATGGCTGACTTCGGGGAGCCTGGCAGCTCAGCTATCGTCGAGTGTCGGGCGCCTGAGCCCCAGGATTCGCTGGACACGATCCCTGTTTGGCAGTCACTCCCGATTCCGATGAGCCTGCCGCCTGGCAGGACGATGCCCAGGAAGGCGCCCGAAAGTCGAGTCGACGTTCCCCCCTGGCACCGAGCGCGCTGCAACCGCGCCTTGATGGTCCCCGTCTTGTCGAGCACGAAGGTACTCGAGTCAGCGTCAAGGTCGTACTTCTCGTAGAGCGTGCGCCCGCGACTCCACGGCACCGCAAAGGGCGCTGGGGTGCCGTGCGAGGGGTTCCACCAGGACGTGGTCAACGTCTCGCCGCATGGGATGGCACCCGCCACCTCGCGCCATCGCTTTGCTCGCCGCTCGACCTTCATCCAGCAGGCATGGCCGCCAGGATTGATGTCGATCTCCGCTTGCACCGCTTGGGGCCAGGCTCCGCTCATCCGGGTGATTCCTCCCCCCGGAAGTCCCTGTACGAGCTGTCTGTCGGTGGAGACGCCACTTTGACCCACAACCCATGCTGACTGCCGGTCTTGTTCCAAGCGGAATCTGGGCACGACGACTACCGCCTGGTCGAGCGCGAAGGCGTGCCACCCCGCCTGACCGATTTTGACCTTCACCGCCACCTGGAAGGGTGAGTCGTTCACCACAGGACGGGCGGTAGGCGCTGCAGTCGCCGTCGCAATGAGCACCGTGGAGGCAGCGCTGTGGGAGCGGGCCACGGGCTGCGGCGGTTCGAGCCTTCGTGCCGGTGCCTGCGCAGGGCCGCTACAGGCAGTCGAGGCTGCCAAAACGAGAAGAACGGCCGCCCGGCGAAAGGGCGCTGCGGTTGGGAGGACTGATCCCACGGCGCGTTCTACGGGTTGCAGCAACATGGTGGCCAGAGCCTAGCTCAAGGAGTGTGCCGGCCCGAGTGCCTCAGCCCGAGCTAGGGTGCCGCCGGCGCCTCGGTGCAGACCCCTCCCTGGCACACCTTTCCCGCCTGACAGTCAGCGTCAGTGGCGCAAGTCTTCTCTTTGGGCTCTGGTGCTGCCTCGCCAGGGGCTACGGTCGTGACGGTGGGTGACTCTTTGCAACTCCCGGAGTCGCAGAATTGCCCATCTGCGCAATCCTTGTCGGCCGCGCAGGGCTTGCCCTCGTCGGCCGCAGGCGTGCTGGCGCCGCCCCAGCGGTCCTTGTTCAGATCATCGAGCGTGTCGGCTACCCGCTTGTTCTCTGCGCTCGAAAGCGAGCCCTTGTCTGCCTTCTCGCGAGCGGCCGAGCGGCCGAGCCAATGGCGGGCGTCGCGGCGTTGGGTGAGCCGGAAGTGGCTCATTCCGCGATAGTACGCGTAGCGGGCGCGTTCTGGCGGGGACAGAGAATCGAGATCCGGCTCGAGCACCTCGAGCAGTACCAGGGCCTTGGCGTACTCGTTGGCCTGGTAGTGGGTCAGGGCACGATCGAGGTCGTCCCGATAGGTGGCACAACTCGGCATGGCCAGCGCTCCGAGCAGGACGGTAGCGGCCAGGAAAGTGCGGCCGAGCGCCAGCCCGGGACGGGCTCCGCGCGAGACGGGAGATGGGCACATGCGTTCCATGGCCTGAGCGTAGTGCTGCGCAGCACGCTGGATCAAGCCGTCTTGCGCATGGGCTGCGCAGAACGCCTGGCTGGCGGTTCGGAAGGGGCATCGAAGGTTTGCACGTCGGTCCGCCGACGCCTACATTGATCTAAGGTGCCTTTCGCGCCTAATGTCCGACCGAATCCAGTAGGGAGGGATCCATCCTCCTCCCAGCGCGGCGACCACCCCCGTTACGCACGAGGGCCGTCGACACCATGCAAAGTGCGCCTAGCCACCCGTTTCCACCGCCCGGTGTAGCCCCCGAGCCCGAATCATCGCAGGAAGAAGTCCTGCCGCGGCAGTTTGGCAAGTACACCCTGCTGCGGGCCCTCGCTAGCGGCGGAATGGCGAAGGTCTATCTCGCCATCCAGCGAGCGGTGGCGGGGTTCGAGAAGCTGGTCGTCATCAAGCGCATCCTCCCGGAGCTGGCACGGGATCCCTCCTTCGTCGAGATGCTGCTGAGCGAAGCACGCACAGCGGCCACGCTGAACCATCCAAACGTGGTGCAGACCTTCGACGTCGGCGAGGTCGAGGGCACGTACTACATCGCGATGGAGCACATCAACGGCGAGGATATTCGCTCCATCGTTCGGGCGATGAAGCGCGCCTCGGTCACCGAGTTCCCGATGGAGCACACGCTCACCATCGTGCTCGGCGTTTGCGCAGGACTGGCCTACGCCCACGAGAAAAAGGACCTGGAGGGCAACACCCTCGACATCGTCCACCGTGACATCTCGCCCCAGAACGTTCTCATCACCTTCTCCGGAGACGTGAAGATCGTCGACTTCGGTATTGCCAAGAGCAGCGAGGCGGCGGTCAGCGACAGCACGACGGCTGGACAGCTCAAGGGCAAGGTCCCCTACATGTCCCCTGAGCAGGCCCGGGGCGGGGCGCTTGATCACCGCAGCGACATCTTCGCGGTGGGCATCATGCTCTTCGAGCTGACGACCGGCCGACGGCTCTTCAAAGCCAAGAGCGAGTTCGACACTCTCAAGCTGATCTGCGATCGCGAGTACCCCAAGCCGAGTCAGATCGTTCCGGGCTACCCCCTCGGACTCGAGGCGATCGTGATGCGGGCCCTCGAGAAGGACGTCGAGTCTCGCTACCAGAGCGCCCGGGATATGCAGGCGGATCTGGAGAACTTCATCCGTGTGGAACGCATCGCCGCCTCGGCGGTGACTCTGTCCAACTGGATGAAGATGCTCTTCGAGGACAAGATCACCGAGCAGAAAGAGGCTCTCCAAGACGTCAAGCAGTTGGCGGACGTCATCGCCTCGCAACGCAGCGTCATCGAGACCGACATGTTCCCTGGCACCACCAGCGGGGGGACGACCCGTTCGGGAACCGATGTGGGCGCCTACACAGCGATTCGACAGCGCCGAGGGCGGCGCTGGGCTGTAGTGGGAGCCGTGTCGGCCGTGGTGCTGGTGGGCGGCGCCTTGGTGGTGGCCTTCCAACAGGCCGGCCAGCAACCTGACGATCAGGGGCAAACCAATAGCTCGAAGCCTGCGCCGCCGACGGCCGAGCCCGCGGCGCCCAAGGGCAAGCTGACCATCAAGTCTGAGCCCTCAGGGGCCTACATTCGGATCGCCGGCGAGCTGCAGGGCGCCAAGACGCCCACGACGCTCGAGAAGCTGCCGCTGGACATGGAGATCGAGGTCAAGATCTCCATGGAGGGCTTCGAGGACCACGTCGCCACCGTTGAGCTCGACGTCGACAAGCTCGAGGACCTCCTGGAGGTCAGGCTCGTCAAGGGGTCAGTGACTCTGGTGTGGAAGGTCTATCCGGCCGGCGCTCAGATCAACGTCGATGGCAAGCGGTGGGACGGCAAGGGCAACAAGATGGAAGAGCTCTCCACCGGCCCCCACAAGGTGGTCATTGCGGCGGCAGGTCACGTGCCCCAGGTCGTGAAATTCACCGCCAAAAAGGGGGAGACCAAGACGATCGATATCAAGCTGGTGAAGGGCAGCCCAGCGACCAAGCCCACCGGCGGCGACCAGCCGAAGAAGCCCAAAGGCACTGGCATGGTCAGCGTTGCCTCTCGCGGGGGCTTCTGCTCAAACGTTATCATTGGCGGCAAGAGCGTCGGCCCGACGCCCACGCCTCCCACGCCGGTGCCGGCGGGGCCTGTCGGCATCACCTGCAAGCTGGCCGATGGTCGCTCAGTGGGTAGCGGCACCACGGTCGAGCCCGGCAAGACGAAGCGGGTGTCCATCACCATTCCCAAGTAGGGCGGCTCTTTCCGCAGGGATGGTTCCGCAGCGATGGCCCCTCAGCGATGGGCGGCTGGGATGTCGCTAGCCCTCGGTTGGCTTGCGCCGATAGCGGAGGCGCACGACCGGTAGCCCGTCCTGCTGAGCGCGCCGTTCACGGTTGCTGAGCACGCCATAGGGGTTGTTCTGCAGCTCCGCCGCGCCAGGCTGGTCGCCCGCAGGGGTCAACGAGGTTTGATCGTTGAGCAGGCGCCGGTAGGTGTCAGCCCGATCGGGCACGTCAGTTTGGACGAAGAGCTCGCCGCCTGGGCCCAACAGACGGATGATCTGTGCGACCAGCGGCTCGGCGATGACCATCCGCTTGCGGTGCCGCTTCTTCCACCACGGGTCGGGAAAGTGGATGAATACCCGAGCGATGCAGCCAGCTGGGCCGAGCCGGGGCAGCGCCAAGCGGGCGTCATCGTAGACGACCCGGGCCCGCGGGTGCTGACCTGCCTGAGCCAGCCGCGAGTCGACGATACACGCCCATTTGCGGCGGACTTCGATGCCCAGCAGACGAGCGTCCGGATCGGCGGCGCTCCGATCGATCACGAAGCCGCCGCGGCCTGGACCAATCACCAGCTCGATCGGACCACCGGTGCCGAGGAAGGCCTCGAGATCCACGACGTCCCCGTCAGGAAGGAGAGGTGGATCAGCGTAAGAGTGGTCTGCGCCTGAGCCGCGGGGCATGGGATGGGGGATCTACGTTGTTGCGCCGCTGGACGAAAGGGCGACGCAATTGTCTTGCGGCCTGGTGCGGGTAGCCAGCATCGTGCTTTTCCGGTCCGGCCAGACGCCTACCAGCGAGAGGGACTAGGCTTGTCGCCGGTGGCGACGGGCCAGCAGGGGCAACAAGCCTAGCAGCCACCAGGGCGACGTCTGGCCCCCGGAAGGCACTCGGCAGCCGCACCGCTGCTCGACGATGATGCTGCCATGGCTATCGCCTGCGCCACCGGCGCCGCCACCGCCATCCCCCAGGCATAGACCCCCTTGGCAGGTGCCGATTGAGCAGGGGGTTCCGTCGGGCTTGGTCGGGTGGTCACACGTGCCTGTCTGGGGCTGACAGCTGCCTGGCTCGTGGCACTCGTCCTGGGCGGAACAGGGCTCACCGGCGCCGGTGCAGGTGCCGGATTCGCAGGTGTCGCTCGGCGTGCATGGGTCGCCGTCGTCGCAGGGCATCCCGTCAGCTACGATGGCATTGAAGCAAAGTCCGGTCTCTGGATCACAGCTTCCCTCGTCTTGGCATTGGTTCAGCGGTGGGCACTGAATTGGGGCGCCCATGCAGGTCCCTGTGGCGCAGGTGTCTGTTTCGGTGCACAGGTCGGCGTCATCACAAGGATTGCCGCTCGACGGACCACATAGGCCATCCTCGACACCCCCTGCGGCGATGCTGCACGCCAGACAATCGGTCTCATCGCCGCCGCCGCAGTCGCTGTCGCAACAGACCCCGTCGACACAAAAGGTGCTGAGACACTCGTCGTCCTCGGTGCATGGCTCCCCATTGGTCAGTTTGCCCACGAATAGATAGGCCGAGCCGCCCACCACATTGTCGTAGTCATCCGGTGCACCGACCAACACCGTCCTGCCGCTGACCGACACCGCCTTGCCGAATGAGTCGTTCTCCGTTCCGTCGCTGGCGACTAGCTTTTGTTCCTCGGTCCAGCTGTTGCCCGTCCGGGCAAACACATAGGCCGACCCTGAGCCAACACCGTTGTCGTCGTCCTCATGGGCACCGACGAGCGCGCGGTCCGCGCTGACCGATACGGACCAGGCGAACAAGTCGTTCTCCGCCGAGTCACTGGCCAGCAGTTTTTGCTGCTCGGTCCACCCAGTGCCATTGCGCACGAACACATAGGCTGCGCCTGAGAGATGGCCGGTCTGTCCGGCACCCAAAGCGGACACCAAGGCCGTATCGCCGCTCAGCGACACCGAACGAGCGAGCCAATCAGCCTCGCTCCCGTCGCTCGCGACCAGCTTCTGTTGTTCGGTCCACTGGCTGCCGTTGCGGACGAACACATAGGCTGAGCCCGAGTCCTCTCCTTTGTCGTCATCTGCGAAGGAGCCGACTAGCGCCGTGTCGCCGCTGAGCGCTACCGACCAGCCGAACCAGTCATGGGACACTCCGTCGCTGGGGAGCAGCTTCTGCTGCTCGGTCCACTGGCCGCCGTTGCGGATGAACACGTAGACGGCGCCTCCTCCGACGCCGTTATCGTCATCCCCAGCAGCGCCGACGAGCACCGTGTTGCCGTCCGCCGCCACCGACCAACCGAACCAGTCTGCCTCCGCTCCGTTGTTGGGCAGCAACTTCTGTTGCTCGGTCCACGCGCCGCCGTTACGAATGAAGACATAGGCGGCCCCTGAATTGGGCCCGTTTTCGCCGTGGCCATGGGCGCCCACGAGCGCGGTGTTGCCGCTGAGCGCCACCGCCTGGCCAAACAGGTCGTTGGCCATCCCGTCGCTCGCCAGTAGTTTCTGCTGCTCGATCCAGGTGCCACCATTACGGGCGAACACGTAGGCCGAGCCCGAATGGACGCCGAGATCGCTGTCGATGGGGCTGCCGACCAGCACCGAGTCTTCGTTGGCCGACAGCGCCTCGCCAAAGTGCTCATTCCCGGCGGCGTCGCTAGCGAATAGCTTCTGCTGTTCAATCCAGACGAGAGGGTCGATGGTCAG
>JAUVCD010001071.1 GCA_030590865.1 Myxococcales bacterium
CACTGCGACTGATGCACTGCACGTGTAGTCGAAACAGCTTGTGGTCAATGACGCTAGCTTTATACGGCTCCCCAACAGAATCTGTGGGTGAAAACAGCCCTACGACGGCGGGCCGGCGCCGACGGATCGGAGAAATCGAAGCAGCTTTCGGGCGGTGGCGTCGGCGGAGCGCTGCTCCGTTTCGGAGGCACCTGGCAACAGAGGCGCCTCTTCGGTGTCTACGGCATCGAGGAGGAGTTGGCGTGCGGGCCGATTGCGTAGAGACGGCTCGCAGTTGAACTCCCTGACGATCTCGCCGCCGATTGCCCAGAGGTAGTCGATGTGACGCCGGACCGTCCGAGCCACGAGACCCTTGTCGACGAGATGTACGACGAAAGGGCGCAGCTCAGCGACTAGGGCTCTCCCGGGCGGTACATCCTCCTGGACACCGGCCCAGCTCGCAGGCCATTTTTCCATGCAAGCGGTGAGGATATCTGGATTGGGTTGGAACGTGACTCGCTTCTTCTTTCTCGATGGCATCGACTGCACCTCCCAGTGGCTCTGCGATAGGGCTCGATGACCATGATGCTCAAGACCATCCTCAATCGTTGTCATCGATTCTCGAGCTTCGTCTACGGCGAGGACCGGTTCGTAGATGACAGCATCCACGTCGACATCAAGCCGCGCAAGGGTAGCAAGCCGATCTGCGCAAAGTGCTTTCGCAAGGGCACGATCTACGACACCTCTCGGATCCCTCGATGCTTCGAGTTTGTCCCGCTGTGGGGCTTCGCCGTCATGTTTTGGTATTGCATGCGGCGGGTTGACTGTGACCGCTGTGGCGTCACCACCGAGCTCGTCCCCTGGGCCGAAGGAAAGAATCGTACCTGCGACGCCTATCGGCTCTTTCTGGCGCGATGGGCGAAACGGATGTCGTGGACCGAGGTTGCCGTGGTCTTTCACACGAGCTGGGGGGTCGTCTATCGCGCAGTGCAATGGGTCGTGCAGTACGGGTTGGAAAACCGGGATCTCGATGGCATCGAAGCCATCGGCGTGGACGAAATCGCGGTATGGAAAGGCCAGCGCTACGTCACCGTCGTCTATCAGATCGACAAGGGCGTTCGGCGGCTATTGTGGGTGGCCCGCGAGCGCACCGAGGAGTCTCTGGATCATTTCTTCGACATCCTGGGCGAGACACGTACCGGCGCCATCAAGTTCGTGGCCAGCGATATGTGGAAGCCTTATCTGACCGTGATTGCTGACCGAGTTGGGCATGCAATCCACGTTCTCGACCGCTTCCACGTCGCCAAGAAGCTCGGGGAGGCCGTTGACAAGGTACGCTCCGCCGAGGCGAAGGAAATGGCACGCAAGGGCTTCGAGGCAATCCTCAAGAATGCCCGGTGGTGTTTCCTGAAACGCGAGGAGAACTTGACCGAGAAGCAGGAGCTGAAGCTCACAGATGTCCTGCAGTACGACCTTCGCTCAGTTCGAGCCTACCTATTGAAGCAGTCCTTCGATCACTTCTGGACCTACAAGTCGGCTTGGTGGGCAGGTTGGTTCCTCGACAAATGGTGCACGCGGGCAATGCGCTCACGGCTCGAGCCGATGAAGAAGTTCGTCGGCACCATCCGCGCCCATCGCGAGCTGTTGCTCAACTGGTTTCGCGCCAGGGGCGAGCTCGCCAGCGGTGCGGTGGAGGGTTTGAACACCAACGCCAAACTGGCTCTGAGAAAAGCGCGGGGATTTCGTACCTACGAAGCGCTCGAAACCGCCCTATTCCACCAGATGGGGCGACTTCCGGAGCCTGATCTCACCCATGAATTCTGCTGAAGAGCCAGAAGTCAAAGGGCAGCCTCGGCGAACCGGGGCTGCCCGTTTTTTGTACTGGCGTTACCCAAACGCATGGCTGGCCCGGCCGATAGCCTGGCCATCCGACTCA
>JAUVCD010000416.1 GCA_030590865.1 Myxococcales bacterium
GACGCGGAGAACATCGTAGGGGCGGTAGCGAGGCTGGACGCTTCGCTCAATGTCCTCAGCGGATGGATGTCATGAGCAGCCTCCCAGACGCCGGGGCGCCGGAAGTGCTTCGTTATCCTCCGGAACGTGCTCTGATTTCGCTATCCGCTGCAGCGAGGCGTCGTGTGGCATGACCTTGGAGACGCGAAGAACGTCGTCGCGGCGACCGTCGATGGCTTCGCCCGCCCGTTGCTGGTAGGTGCGCTTGAACACACTCGCGGCCGTCCTCACCAGTCGGAATCAAGGGAGTAGCTTCGTAGTGATGTGCGAGCCCACGCACCAGCCGCAGAACGAGTCCCCGCCACATGAGGCGCCAGCCGGGGCCACGGCGTCGCGCCGCGGATGCCTCCCCCGTCTGGGCACACGGGTCGGTCTCTTTGCGGTGCTGTTCCCCATCGCGCTCGTAGCCCACGTCACCGAGGATCTGGGCGGCATCGGGGCGTGGTTCAGGCTCATCGGCGACATGCTGGCGGTGGAGGGGCGCATGCCCGGCGGCGAGGCCGGCGTCGCGTACCTGGTCGCCATCGCGCTCTTCGTCCTTGTCTTTGTGCTGGCTGTGCTTCAGTCGATCCTCAATCTGGTGCTGCAGTCCTTCACCGCCTTCCTAATAGCGCTCGTGCAGACCTTCGTGTTGGTCTACGTGGGGGGCGCCCTCCTCGACGTCTTGCGGCTGCGTGGACCGATCGCCCGCGACGATCCGCGCTACACGCGGAAGTGGGCGTCGCGAGGCGCGATCGTTGCGGTGGCCCTGTGGGTGTGGGTGGTGCTGCTCGTACCGTTGCTGTCGCAGCTGGGAGACCACCCGACAGGGGTGCCGACGGCCGGCGCGGCCCTGACCGTGTTGGCGTGGGCTGGGGTGATCGCTGTGACGCTGTTCCGGGTGGTGGGACGTTTGCGAAGGCGGAAGTCGCCCGCTGGTTCTCCACCGCTCAGCTAGGCGCCCCGTCTCCAGGAGCTACCCGAGTCATCCTTGTGACCTGCCAGGTAGGCACCCCGGTGCCCGAAAGTCCCCGAATGCTAGATAGGTCGTGGCGGCGAGAGAGGTGACCTCGTGGAGCGTCATGGTCGCCCGATGATGTGGGCTGTGAGCACTCGGTAGTCGTTGCCAGGGAAAGCCTCCCCGCGAAGCCGGGGACGACCTTGACGGCTGCATCGACCTGGGCAGCAGGCTCGATGCCCGTGAGGCCGCGCAGTCTCCGCTCGGTGATCCACGCCCGCGGCCGGCCGCTGCCGAGGCTGCGCAGGTAGTCCAAGATCAACGGATGCAGCTTGAGCAGATTGAGGAGCTGCGTCACCCGCGGCTTGGTGAGCCCGTACAAGTGAGCGAGCCCGGTGCGGTTAACTTCACCACGCTCCAGCGCGGCCGACATCTCCTCGGCGAGCGCGAGCTGCGCGACGATGGGGGCAGGGCGTATCTCCTTGCCACGCAGGCGCTTTTTCGCCTCCCTAAGGTCGATGACGACCCTGGTCACTATTCTCCCACTACAGCCTTCAGTGGGGAGCCAACCCCCCACGGACGTGCGAACTTCGGCCCCAACCGGTTAACGCTCTCCGGCGTGGGCGAGTCCGAGCCGGGCGCCATTAGGCTCTCGTCACTCCATGGTGGGTGGATGGCGAGATCGACGCCAGGTATACCGTTGATGACGGCTCGGACTGCAACGCAGGAGGCCACCGTGAGGGACCAGGACGATGATGCTCAGCCTGCCACGAGCACCTACCTACGCTACCTCGAGGAGACCGATTCGCTCAGGGAGCAGACCAATCTCGACATTCTAGCCGCGCTTGATTTACCCACGGACAGCAACGAATTGGATGTGGGTTGCGGCGTGGGCACCCAGGCGCTGATGCTGGCAGCTGCAATAGGACCGCAGGGACGGGTTACCGGCCTGGACATCAAACCCGAGTTTCTAGAGCATGCCAGGGCAGTCACGACAGCGAAGGGCATGTCCGACCGGGTTACCTTCGAAGAGGGCGATTTCAGTGACCGGCTGCCCTTCGACGATGGCGCCTTCGACTGGGTATGGAGCTCCGATTGTCTGGGATACTTTCCTCTGTCCGAAGAGGTGATGAGGGTGATCAGACCAGGGGGCAGCCTGAACGTCCTATTCTGGTCGTCCGAACAGCTGCTGCCCGGATACCCACGGCTCGAATCGAGGCTCAAGGCAACGAGCGGAGGCCTCGCCCCATTTGGTCTTCAGAGCAAACCGGACACGCACCCGTTGAGAGCGCTGACGGGGTTGAGGGAGGCCGGTCTGACCGATACGAAGGTCCTGACTTTCGTCACCTCGGTCTATGCCCCCTTGAGCCCTGAAATACGTCGGGCCATGACGGATATCCTGGAGATGCGCTGGCCCGATGTGGAGCCAGAGCTGTCACAGGAGGATGTCGAGCTGTATCGACGTCTCACCGATCCAGCCTCGCCAGACTTCATCCTGAACCTGCCAGGCTACTACGGTTTTTTCACGGTCTCGGTGTTCAGAGGCTGGGTACGGACGTGAGGTCCGCGATTGGACTTGCACCTGCCATGGGTGACGCACCGAAGGCGATCGAGGTCCGTCACATCAGCCATTGCATGGAGGCTATCGCGAATCCATGCCAGCCTAAGGCCAGCGTGGTCGCCCCTGCTGCACGCCGGCCCGACCCGCGGCCAGGCGACAACGCCACGGTCAGGTCGATGCTCGAGCTGGCGGGGTCAACTGCTGCTTCAGAGCCTTGACGGCCTGAGCCGGGGAGTCGCCGAACAGGCGCTTGAACTCGCGGCTGAACTGGGACGGGCTCCCATAGCCGACGCGGAAGGCGGCTTCGCCGGCGTTGAGGTCGTCGCTCAGCATGAGCAGCCTGGCTCGGTGTAGCCGGACGTTCTTCTGGTACTGAATCGGGGATAGGGTCGTCACGTCTCTGAAGGCGTGATGCAGCGTCGAGGCACTCATGCCGGTGACCTTGGCGAGGGTGGCCACGGCGATGGGCTCAGCGAAGTGCTCGTCCACGTATCTGACCGCCCGGGCGACCCGTTGCGAAGCGTTGTCCCGCAACGCGAGGTCGCGCAAGCGCTCGCCTTGCTCTCCCAGGATCAGGTGGAACATGACCTCATTGAGTGCGCCGGCTCCGAGGACGCGGGCCTGGGTCGGCTCGGAGGCAATCCGCACGAGCCGCAGCACGGCAGTCTGCAGCTCGTCGCTTATCGGAGAGACGAACAGGGCCGGACCGCCTGCCGCGGTGGACGGCGAGTCGTCCCCAATCTCGAGAATGAGCCGCGCCACTCGGGCGCTATCCAGCCGCAGCACCAGCGCCAAGAGCGGCCTGGCAGGCGTGGCGCTGGTGAACTCCGCTTCGACGGGCAGTGGCAGTGTCGCCACCAGGTAGTGCATCGGGTTGTATTCGTAGACGCTGTCGCCGAGGTACGCGCGCTTGCAGCCCTGGGCGACCATGCACAGACTGGGCTCGTAGAGCATCGCCGACCGTCGCAGCGGCGTGCTGAACCGATGCAGCGTCAAGGCGGGTAGGTGCGTCGGTTTGAGCCCCTCGTCGGGTGAGTGCTGGTCGAGCAGCGCTGCCAGCGGGGGTTGCGGAGTCGGGCTGGATCCGGTCATCGACAGGATCATGCCTCCAATGGGGCTCGGTTGTCGCTCAGAAGCGTGGTTCTTCACAGGATTGTGCAACAACTCTGGGGCATCCGACTAACCCGCAAAGCTCAACCACACGTACTCTCGATGCAGTCACAACAGGGCGCAGCAGCGCCGCGCCGCGAGGAGGAGCACATGAAGTATCGATTCCTGGGAAACACGGGCCTGCGGGTGTCGGAGCTCTGTATGGGCACGATGACATTTGGCGAGGGCTTCTTCGGCATCGGCGAGGTCGAGCAAGCCGGCGCCACCGCGCTGGTCAAGCGTGCCCTCGACGGGGGCATCAACTTCTTCGACACCGCGGACATCTATTGCCGGGGTCAGTCTGAGACCATCCTCGGGCAGGCATTGAAAGAGCTCGGAACGGATCGCGAGTCGGTGGTCATCGCCACCAAGGTGCGTGGTCCGATGAGCGATGCGGCCGAGCAGAACACCGGTGACGTCAACAACATCGGCCTGTCGCGTAAGCACATCGTCGCCTCCTGCGATGCGAGCTTGAAGCGTCTGGGCACCGATTACATCGATCTGTACCAGATCCACGGTTGGGACAATCTGACTCCCCTGGACGAGACGATGCGCGCCCTGGAGGATCTGGTCCGGCAGGGCAAGGTCCGTTACGTGGGCTGTTCTAACCTCAGCGCCTGGCAGATCGTGAAGGCCAACGGGATTGCAGACTCGACCGGCGGCAGCCGCTTCTGCTCGTTGCAGGCCTATTACTCGCTGGTCGGACGGGAGCTCGAGCTCGACCTGCTCCCCATGTGCCTGCAAGAGGGGGTAGGGGTGATGGTGTGGTCGCCATTGGCGGGCGGCTTCATTACCGGCAAGTACCGTCGCGACCAAGACGACCCCGAGGGCGCTCGGCGCAAGACCTTCGACTTTCCACCGCTCGATCGGGAGCGCGGCTACGATCTGGTGGAGCACCTCGATGAGCTGGCCAAAGAAAAGGACTCGACCATTCCGCGACTGGCGCTCTCCTGGGTGCTCCAGCAGCCAGGGGTGAGCACGGTCGTCATCGGCGCGAAGAAGATGACCCAGCTCGAGGACAATCTCGCCGCCGTGGACGCGCCCTGGACCGACAGCGAGCTCGAGAAAGTCAGCGCCGTCACCGCACCGCCGAACCTCTACCCCCACTGGATGCTGGAGTTCTTCCGGCGAAAGTAGCGCTCTGAGCACCGATCGTCGCAAGAGGGAAACATGCGAACCAGTCGCAAGAAGAAGCTGTGGCTAGCGCTCTTCATCGTCGCGCTCGGGGGCGCGGGCTGGTTCGCGTTCATGCTCCACAAGGACACGACCTATGTCCACAGCCCACCCTACGACCAAAGCCGCGGCGAGCCTGCGGACGTGTTGGTCGTCTACTACTCCCGTTCCGGCAACACCGAGGGTGCGGCCCGTGAGATCGCCCGCTTCTTCGACGCCGATCTGATCCGCATCGAGGCCCCCCGCTACACCCGCGACTTTGTCGGCTGGCGCCACGCGGCGGATGATGCGCGCCAGGACGTCACCAAGGTCGAGATCAACCATCCGCCGATCGATCCCCGGGGCTACAAGCTCGTGGTGCTCGGCTCGCCGGTGTGGTTGTTCCGGCCAGCGCCGCCGCTCTGGGCCTTCGTCGAAAAGCACCGATTTGACGGCGCCCATGTCGTGCTCTTCAACACCTTCAACAGCCGCTTCAAAGACGACGAGATGGCGACGTTCAGACGGCTCGTGGAGGAGCGAGGCGCGAGCTGGCTCGACCACCTCTACGTGCGGCGCGGTCGCATCAGCTGGCAGAAGAGCCCAGCGGAGGTCCACTCCGAGCTCCAACAACTTCTGATACAGCACCAGCCCGCCTTTCAAGCGGTGCTCCAGACGCCGAGGCCAAGGCCGAGCCCATCGGTCTCCGCGACCGCTGAGGCAGAGCCAGGGGACCGGTGACTGGCTAGCTCATCCTTCGCCCATCGGCTTGACTCACCTCCGACGGCCGCTAGTCTCGGCCGATGCGATGGTTGGCCTTGGTGCTGTGGTCCGTTCCCCTGTTGGCCTGTAGCGCCGAGCAAAACGCAGTCGGTGCCGGCGGTGGCGCAGCTGCTGGCGGCTCGAGCGCCGGCGGTGCTGGAGGCTTCGTCCCCGGCACCGGTGGGGGTGGGGGCAGTGTGCCGGACTGCTCGGAGGAGGTCAGGCCGATCTTCGTGATGACCCACGAGACTCCGGCAACCATCCATAGCTTCGATCCCCCGAGCCTGACGTTCACCTCACTGCTGCAGGTAGACTGCCCGGACACCCTGGATTGGAAGGTCTCGTCCATGGCCATCGACCGGGGCTACCACGCTTGGGTTCAGTGGGGCGCGCTGGCTGACGGACCGGACGACTCTTATTTCAAGCGGCTCGATCGGATCGATCTGGCCACCGGGGTGTGCGAGCCCAATTACGGTCAGGGCCAGGTGGTCAGCGATTGGGGCGGGCCGCTCGGGATGGCTTTCGTCAGCACTGCAGAAGGCAGCGACATCGAGCAGCTCTTCTTCGTGGACAAGGCGGTCAATCTTTATCAGCTCGGCGGGCAGACAACCCTGGGTCAGTACTATGACTTCAAGCCCGGTGAGGGCACCAGCTTCAGCGGCGTCGAGCTGACCGGGACCGGCGAGGGGCGGCTGTTCAATCTCATCATGAACTGGACTCCCGAGTGGGACCACCCCTGCACGGCGCAAGATCCCTGTCCCCCCACCGTACATCTCGGCGAAGTGAACAAGGGCGACGGGACGGCCATCTCCAACACCGAGCTGCCGAACGTGCCGGCCATGGGGATCTCCCCTGGCGGCTTCGCCTTCGCTCACTGGGGCGGCAGGTTCTGGATCTTCGAGTCCTTGGATTTCGGACCGACTGAGGTCTACGAGTACGACCCGATAGCCAACGAGGCCACCCTCGTGAAGAGCGATGGGCCGGACGGCGTGGTCGGAGCAGGCGTGTCGACTTGCGCTCCTCTGGCCCTACCTCGGTAGTGAGCGCTCTGCTGTCTCAGGTGGGGCGCGGTCGCTGCGAGTCTGGGCTGATTTGCTCGGCGATCTGCTGAGGGTTCTGGACGACGAGCCACTCCTGGTCATCCGAGCCGGTGACGGTAAGCACGAGGAAACGGGCACCCTCTTGCTCGACGGTGGCGATGTCGTCGAGGGTCGCGCTCCAGGTTTCGAGCTGGACGTTGAAGCGGTGCGGGCGGAAGCCGATGCGACGGTCGGTAAGGAGGATCTTTCCCCCCCGGCTCTCGCCATTGAGGAAGTGGTTCCCCGGCGATTCGTCGAGCAGCGTTTCCCCCGCTTCGAGCTCGAAGGTGGGGGACGGTTCGAGTGCCCGGGTGAGCGCCCAGATGGGGCCGACCACCAGCGCCGCGAATCCTCCGCCGCAGAGGATGCCAATGCCGGCCAACAGGGCGAAGTCGGACACCGAATCGCGCCCCTTCGCGATCGCGCCGGGCATGATCAGCGCGAGCGTGCCACCGGTGCCAACGAGCCAGCCGATCGCGAAGGGCCAGCGTGTCACGATGAACAGGAGGGCGCCGATGCCGACCTTTGGCGCGAGCCGCCCCGCGGCGTGACGCATCGTTCCCAGCAGTGCGAGGATGCCCGCAAGGAACAGCAAGATCCGTAGGGTGCTCACCAGAGCCTTCTAGGGCTGGGATGGGCCACGGTCACTGCCTTTGTCTCCTTCACTCGGGCTCAGGAGTCTCAATCGGGCTCAGGCGCTAGCTCGAGCGCCTGGCGCAGCTCGTCTTCCAGCTCATCGAGTGCCTTGGGCGCCAGCTCGGGCGGGGCGAAGAGCTCGAGGCAGAGTCGGCCTTTGAAGCCGAAGGCCACCACCACCGGTACTGCAATGCCCTCGGTGTTCGGGCCGACGACGCGGATGTCTGTGATGTCGTCGCCGAAGACGGACAGTCCTTCGTCGAGCCTGCCGACGTTGGTGACCAAGAGTCCGCGGCTGAGCGGTAGATCGATCGCGAAGGGATGGAGCCAGTGCACGCCGCGGCGCACCAACCCGTGAGGCGAGCCGGCGGCCATGGCGATGGCGCCGATCACGTAGGCCGGGCCCCGCAGTCCCCGTCGTTGTCTTGCCGTGATGCGTGATACGGCGGCGGCGGTGGCGGTGAGATCGCCGATGGCGTCACGGGGCACCAGTGCCGTGAGTATGGCGGAGGTGTTGGTGGCCGTGAGCCGCGGAGCGGTGGCGTAGCGGCGCAGGTCCATGGTGTAGGTCACCGCCACCGGCCGGCGGCTCGAGCGCGCTGCTGCCACTCGCGCCAAGGCGGCGATGAGCACGTCGTTGATCGTTGCGCCGCAGGCGCGAGTGCGCGCCTTGATGCTGTCGAGGGCGGCCGCGGAGACCACCAGGTGCCGCCAACTGGCCTCGCGCCCCGAGCCAGCCGGATAAGGGCGCTCACGAGGCGCCGCCCCCGCGGTTCTGAGCGGCTGCAGCATGGTCGCCACCATGTCGCGCGCCAGCACCGGTAGGTGATACCAGCGCAACCCCGCGAGCGCTTGGACCATGCCGCGGCGCGGGTCTACGGGCATCGATGGAGCTTGCCCGTACAAGTGGGACCCGAAGACATGGCCCACCGCCGCCACGCCACCACCGTCGACGGCGAGGTGCATGAGGCTGAGGATGAGACGCGATCCAGCGTCTGTCTTCAGGCTCACGATGCGCAACGGTGGCTGGCCAGTGGTGTCGATGGGGCGCCGCACCCAGCTCAGCGTCTCGGCCTCCAGGTCAGTGGGTGCATCGACCACCTGCACCATGCTCGAGACCGGATCATCCAACGGCACCCAGCGGTCACGCCAGAAGCGCGGCTGATAGCGGCAGCCGAGCACCGGGAAG
>JAUVCD010000029.1 GCA_030590865.1 Myxococcales bacterium
CTGGCCGAGCTCGGTAGGGGGCTCATCTGGCGGGCTGGATCCACCACCGTCACTGGCGTGCCGTGAGCTTCGGCCGCCGCGCGCGCTGCCGTCACGAGTTTCGTCTCGAGCCGAGTGCCGTTGTCGACATAGTGCTCGACCTGATGTTGGCCGAAGACCGCCGGGGCGCCTCCCAGGTGGTCCGAGTGCTGGTGGGTGATCCACAGCATGTCGATGGGCCGATCGGCCAGGTCGCGTTGCAGCCCGGCGAGCAGATGTTCGCTCCACTCTTGGCAGGGCTCGCCGCAGCCAGCGCGCTCGGCGTGCTCGCCGGTGTCGACCAGAATGGTACGCCCGTCAGGCAGCTCGACCAGCACCGCCAGGGCCTGGCCTACGTCGTAGAACCGGGTCGTCAGCGGCGGGCCACCACAACCTGTCGCTGGGCGCGTCGCCGCCGATGGGGGCGCTGCAGCTTGCCCTGCCTGCGCCGTCTCGACCACCGGCGTGGCGGGACCGCAGCCGGACAGGACGATGCTCAGAACGAGCGCGCCCGCTGTCCCAGTGGATCGCCCGACCATCATGCCGCCTGGCGGATGCGCTGTCAGGGGCCGGTGCCGAGGTGGTCGAAGACTGCGAAGATTTCCTTGCCCTGTGGGACGGGAAGCTCCGGGCGATAGTACACCACGGCGTAGCCGGTCCCGTTGGCGTCGATGCCACCGCGGTCGGTGATGTCGCCGGGCACATCGAGACATACCCAGGAGCCGAGCGGCGCCATGCTGGCGTCGAAGGGGCGGAACTCGGGCTCGCCGGTAGCGCGCCCGGCGAGCACGCCCAGCTCGGTGCCCTGGGCTGCGATGTCCCAGGCAAAGTGTGCGCCGAGCAGCTTGTAGGCCGGACCGGTAGCCTGGCCCTGCTCGTCGAGGAGCACCACGAAGGGTTCGACGTTGGGCAGCGGTCCGGTCATCAGCACCGCGTAGCCCGTCGGGGTCTTCACCAGCCTGTTGACCACGAGCGGGTCGGTCCCGGTGGTGAAGCCGGTCGAGGCGCCTTCTAGCCCGGTGGCGGTGGTTCGCACGAAGCGGGTGGCGTAGGTGCCGGCGGTGTAGTCGCCAGCCCAGGCGACGGCGAAGCCGCCAGAGCGGTGGGCGATGGCGACGCTGAGGTGGTCGTCATAGGTATTGGCGCCGAAGGAGAACTCGGGTCCTGCCGCTGCGCCATTGGTGTCGATCCCCCGTGCCAGCAGGCTGTCGCCATCGGCCCAGACGACCAGCGCTTCGCCCTCGCCGCCGCCGATCTGCGGCAGCTTGGCTACCGGTGCGGTGCCCAGCGAAAGCTCGCTGCCCACCGCAGCGCCCTGGGCGTCGTAGCGTTGGTAGATGACGTTAGTGCCGTCCAGGGCGGTGATCCCGATGGTGCTGCCCTCGGAGGCGAAGCGGTTGCCGTTGCCGATGGCGGTGGGTGGGCTCGACGCGTTAGCGCCGTCGGCATCGAAGGTCACCATACCCTCGATGCCGAGCGCGTTGCCCGTCACCCGCCGGCTGCCGACCGACTCGAGACGCCCGAAGAGGGGCGCGTAGGGATCGCTTGGGTAGAGCTCGACGGTGCTGCCGCCGCGAGCCACACAGGCCGTGTCCGGCACATCCTCTATGTCGATGGGGGCGAGGGTGCCGCCCACGCCGCCTTGGCCGGCGGACCCACTAGAGGCTCCGCCGCTTCCGCCGCCTCCAGCGGCTCCGGCGCCCCCTCCGCTCCCGCTGGTAGTGCTGGTAGTGCTGCTCGACGACGTGAGCCCTGGCTGCCGCTCATCCTCACCGCAGGCGCTGGTGAGGACGAGGGTGGTGGCAAGCCAGCAGAGGTGCCGGCAGAGGTGACGGTGACGGTTACTCGACATCGACACAAGAATAGGTCAACTGCCAGCTGGTGAGGGTAGGATTCATTGCGCAACCCGGGCTGGAGGTGAGCGACCAGACGAGCTCGACCACCCGGTGCTGCGCCTGGGGCAAGCCGCCCAGCGCCTCATAGAGGTCGATCGGGCAGGGACTTGGGCCGCTCATCGGGCACGACGCCGGCTCGGAGGCGGTGATGTTGGCGATCTGAATGCAGTCCGTGCACGGTGATGACGACAGCATGGTGCTGTTCGGCGGATCCGCGGTGTGGATGCTGAGGGAGATCGAGGTGGTCAAGGGGACGGTAGACTCGTAGGCCAGATAGCCCCACTGCGGTCGCTGCGAGTCCTCGCACGCTGAGGGGTAGCTCTGGGGATAGTCGAGATCCTGAAGGCCACAGTCAGCGGATGCCTCGGTGCCGTGGACCGCCCAGTTGTCGGCGCAGTCGCTCTCGTTGAAGTGCGGCGGGGCGTGATCGGTCGAGTTGATGTAGAGCGCCGTGGTGCCGGTTAGGAACGCTTCGCAGCCCGACACCGAGATGCACTCGCCTGGCTGGATTGCCGACGTCGTGGTGCAACTGCCCGTCACGGTGCCGTCGAAGCCCGTGCACTTGCCGAGGTTGTTCTGAAGCGTCACGCTGTTACCGGCGACGACGATGATCTTGGCCCCTGAAGGGGCCACCCCGCCACCTCGGTTGCAGGCGATCAGCTGGTCGCCGCAGGGGGTTCGCAAGGTGAAGTTCGGATCTGTCTCGTTGGCGTCGAACTCCCCATCGTTATAGGGGACACAGGTCCCGAGGTTGACGTTCTGGTCGCAGTAGTGATCGATCTGGCACATGCCAGAGCTCGAGCAAGGAGCATAGTCGGGCGGATGCAGCACATCGACGAGCAGCTTGTTCTGGAAGCCGCCCGGAAGAAGCAGGAGGGTGCCCCCGGCCAGGTCGACCGCGCAGTTGTTGGGATCCATGGTGATGCCGCCGTCAGGGGCGACCTCGTCGAAGGTCTGACAGGTCGGATCACAGGGGTCGGTATTGCAGGCGCTTGCGTCTGACAGTGCCATCGGCCTGACGTTCCGGTAGGCGCTGAGGGTGTCATCCGCTGCGCCTGCTGCGTTGCGCTGAGGATTCCATCCGATCGCGCCACTCACCGCCTTGTAGGTGCCCTCGCAGGGACCCCACTTGTCGTCGGTGCAGATCTGGGTGCCATACACGCAGGTGCGCACGCCATTGTGCTCGCCGATCAACGCGCTGCACTCCGCCACATCGCCGGTGTCGCAGGCGCCGGTGACGACACCGCCATCGTAGCCGCTCTGCTCCAGCGGCGGTGCGTCGGAGCCGCCGTCGAGGCAGGAGACTCCCAGTCCGAGCGCCGCGAAGAACGCTGCGGCTAGGCCGATCCGCGCCAAGAGCAAGCGGCGTCGGCTGAGGCCGCGCCATGCTCCCGACCAGTTGGATGAACGTGCCATCTATCGAACCCTCCGTGCCAGAACGCGGCAGAAAACAGAAACCCGCTTGTTTTCGTGCAAACGGTGTGCCTCATCCCAAGTCGTGTGATTTTACCCTAGTGGAATCCAGACATTATCTAGAATATCCAGGAATATCCGAATGGTGCCCATAGCCGAGGTTGCTGCGGACATGGCTTATGGTGGTCGGTCACAGCCACAGCCCCAAAAACATTGCACCACTGTGCAATGGTTTCATAGGTGGTCGTGTCGGTGTTTGTGCCTCATTTGAGGCAACTGTGCTGCGGTGTACGATGTGACCAGCGGGATGTGATCAGCGGGACGACGGTGCGTCTCAGCTTCGCTAATGGACGGGTTTGCATCCCTCACCGTTCTCGAGCGAGCAGCTTGCGCAGCACTTCGAAAGGGTTGAAGCCGAGCACCTCACGCACCTCACGCTGTCCCAGGGTGACGTCCCGAATCGCCGAGAGTGTCGGGGTCAGCACGCCCGCCGGGTCGAGGCGGGCCGCCACCTCACGCAAGGCGCTGAGCGCTGCCCGTCCGACGTCGAGGCCCAAGGGCACGGCCATGGCGGCTGGCACTGGGTGGAGCACCACGTCTCGCACCGCCACGGCCAGCGCCCAGGCGCCGGGGCTTGGGTCCACCTCCAGGGCACGAAAGGTCTGATGCTCGGCGAAGCAGCCGAGCGACAGCGGTCCGGCGTAGTCGGCGACGAAGCGCGCGAGGTGGCGGTGATCGCGTCGGAAGTCCCCGGAGAGCAGACCCAGCTCCCGGCGGATCTGATCGGGACCGAGGATCAGATCCACGCCCTGGTCGCCTCGTCGCAAGGCCATGCTGGTCCACAGCTCGTCGCCGTCGAACATGCCCAGGACCATCGTCTTGCCGGCCGGGCAGACCGTGTCCAGCGTGCTCTGTATCATCGCTTCGGTGGGCATGGGGATCCCCGCTAGGCGGTGAGGCCAGAGATCGATTCTGCCACGCACCAACTGACCTTGAATGAGGGACAGTAAGGTCAACATCTGTTGGGTCAGATCGTCTTGTCGCTGGGTGCGTGCACCGAGGCCCTCCATGATGTCTTCGAGAGCGCCGCGCTCCAGCGAGATGGCCCAGCTGGCGTCATGACGGCCTGCCAGCTGCTGGGCGGTGAGGGGCCAATGGCGCTCCAGATCGTCGAGCCGTAGGCGCCCGACGTGAGAGTGGAGCAGCTTGCGCAGTTTGCCACCGTCGTGCAGCGCCAGCACCAGCCCTCGGGGCCGAGGCTGGTCCTGGGTTGCCACCGGGGGACGCACCGGCCGGAACAGGCTCAGTAAGCGCTGCCAGTCGTCGTGAGTGAAACCCTCGAGGCGAACGTCAGGCGCGAACATGGCCGTGGTCCAATGGTCCTAGCCGAGGCCGAATTGCTCGCGCTGATCGAACAGGCGCATCAGGTTGTCTTGGAAGGCCACGCCCTTGTCGAGCAGGACCACTTGCCCGTTCATGGCATCGAGTAGGCCGCTGCAGAGCGCCAGGACGGCCTCTCCTACTTGCTCGACGTCGATGAAGTAGTCGTCACCGTAGAGCTTGCGCAAGAAGGGCTCGTAGTCTTCACCGAAGGTGGCCACTAACGACTCGGTCGACACGGGTCGAGAGCGCAGGATGTTCACCACCGCCCGCTCTTCCTCGAAGACGTGTTTGGCCAGGTACTTACAGAAGGTCTCCATCACCGCCTTGGACACGCCCACGTAGTCGTAGCCTGGGTAGAACGTGTCAGGCCCGTCACAGGAGGTTCCCAGGGTGTAGCGCGGGTAGCGACCGAACAGCTTCTTGACCTCCTGGACGTGGCACACGAAAGGCCAGGTGCTGTACTCCAGGCTCTTGAAGAGGCTGCGCTTGTCGAGCCCATCGAGGCCCTCGTGGTTGACTGCGGCGAAGGAGACGTTGCTGACGAAGACTTCGACGGCATCGTGGTCCTTGTGGACCGTCTCGAGCAATGCCCGGGTTTCCTTCAGATTCGAGGCATCTGCTTCGATGATGGCTGGTTCGGGGGCGTCGATCTCGGCGAAGGCGGCACGAATCTCGTCCTCGTCGGCTGAGCCCCAGCGATGGGTCAGATAGACGTGAGCGCCCTCGGCACCAAAGGCCTTGCCGATGGCCAAGCCGAGCCCTTTGGTGGCGCCGGTCACGAGCACCGCTTTGCCGTGGAAGTCGTTGAGGATCATCTACTGGCCCCGCTCCAGCTCGTTTTCCAGCGTTCGAGACACCGTGTCGGCGAAGGCCATGCCCTTGTCGACCAGGATCATCTGCCCGTTCAACGCATCGAGCATGCCGCTACAGAGCGCCAGCACGGCGTTGCCGATCTCTTCAGGGTAGAGGAAGTATTCTTCGCCGGCCCGCTCGGCCATGAACTTGACGTAGTTGGGTCCGAAGATCTCGTCGACCGCGTCGGTCAGCACGTTGCGGGTGCGCAGGATGTTGAGCCGAATGTCCTCGTCCCGCAGGTGGTAGGTGAGGTAGCGGCAGAGCGTCTCCATCACGATCTTGGAGGTCGAGACATATTCGTAATGTGCGAAGTAGTTGTCGGCGCCATCACTCGAGAGGCCGACGACGTAGCGGGGCAGCTTGGCGAAAGCCTTCTTCATGTGTTGCAGGTAGGACACGAAGGGCCAGGCGCTGTACTCGATGCTCTTGAGCATCGACCGCTTGCGGTAGCTCTCCACGCCAGAAGCCGGCTGCACCACGCTGACGTTGCTGATAAAGACCTCGATGCAGTCGTGGTCTTTCTTGATGATCTCGAGCAGCGCGTCGGTTTCTTCGTCGACCGACACGTCAGCCTCGATGATGGCAGGCTCGAGTGCGCCGATGGCTGCAAACTTGCCGCGCACCTCGTCCTCGTCCGCCGAGCTCCAGCGGTGGGTCAAGTAGAGGTGGGCCCCGTTGCGGGCGAAAGCCAGCCCCGTGGCCAGGCCGATCCCCTTGGTGCCGCCGGTGATCAGCACCGCCTTGTTGGTGAAGTCGTTGCGCATGCTGTGGTCTCGGTTCTCTCAGGGGTTCCAGTCGAGCCCGCCAGTGACTCGGAGCTCCTGCCCATTGACGAAGGCGGCGCCTTCTGAGGCCAGGAACATGATCACCGCCGCCAGCTCGTCGAGCTCGCCTCCCCGACCCTTGGGCATGGGTGCATATTGCTTCCAGAAGCTACGGATCTCCTCGGGCATGTGCTCCCGGGTCATGTCGGTCTCGAAGAAGCCGGGCACCACCACATTGGCCGTGATCCGTTTGCGGCCGTACTCCTTGGCGATCGACTTGGTCAACCCGTGCAGGCCCGCCTTGGAGGCCGCATAGTTCGTCTGACCGGTGGCGCCTTCGGCGACGACCGACGAGATGTTGATGATCCGACCGTAGCGGTTGGCGATCAGGACCGGCAGGGCGGCGCGACACACCATGAAAGGCCCGGTCAAGTTGGTGGCGATGACCTCGTCCCACTCCTCGTCGGTCATCGCCATCAGCAGGCTGTCTCGGTTGATGCCAGCGTTGTTGACCACCACGTCGATGGTGTCAAAATCGTCGGCTGCCTGATCGACTACGCTTTCGATCTGCTCACGGTTCCGCAGCTCGAGCTGATAGCAGCGACAGTTGGCGTCTGGCCGCAGCGCTTTTGCCTGGGCGACCACCTCATTGGCCTGGTCGGCTGCCGTGGCGTAGGTGAAGGCCACGTCGTGCCCCGCTTCGACGGCCCGCTTGACCAGGTTTGCACCGATGCCTCGGGAGCCGCCTGTGATGAAGTAGATCATGCTGTGCTCACCCCTCGTAGCGCCGCAAAAGGGCGCAGCAGTTGATGTTGCCGAAGCCGAAGGAGTTCTTCAGCACGGTACGGACCTCGTGCTTCACCGCCTTGCCGGCGCAGATGTCCAGGTCGACCTCAGGCTCCAGGTTCTCGATGTTGATCGACGGATGCAGCCAGCCCCGCTGCATCTGCAGCACTGCGGCTACGGTCTCCACGGTTGGGGCGGACCAGCAGGTGTGACCGAGCATCGATTTGGGAGCGTTGATCTTCAGATTCTTGGCGTGACTTCCGAAGGTCTCTTTGATGGCTCGCAGCTCAGTCAGATCGCCCAGGGGGGTCGAGGTTGCATGGGCGCAGACGAAGTCGATCTCCTCAGGCTGCACGTTGGTGGTTTTCAGCAGCCGGGTCATGGTGCGGTGCTGACCTTCTGCTGACGGGGTGGGCAAGTGGCTGCCGTCCGAGCCGGCCGTCACTCCGAGGATCTCGGCGTGGATCCGCGCGCCTCGGGCCAGGGCATGGTCCAGCGACTCGACCGTGAGTGCGGCGGTACCGTGGGAGGGCACGAAACCTTCGCGCGCCGTGTCGTAGGGCCGGCTCGCCTTGGTGGGCTCGTCGTTGAAGCTCTGGAAGCTGATGGCGCCCATCAGGCACATGGCGTGGAGATCCATGGGGGCGTACTCGAGGGTAGCCCCCACCACGACGGCGACGTCGTAGTCGTGGTAGCGCACCTCGTCGACGGCGTTGCGGAGGGCGATGTTGCCGCTCGCGCAGGCGCCGCCCATGGTGTAGATGGCGCCGTTGATACCGAGCACCTCGCCCACCGAGCCGGCGTGGTCCGAGTCGAGGGACAGCAGCGACGCCAGCGAGTCGATGTAATCGGGCTCGTCGGCAAAGCGGATGGCGTTGTTGTTCTGGTAGTGCTTGTTGAGGTTGTGGCCTCCGACGATCACTGTTTGACGCGATGCGTCGACCTTGCCGAACAGATCGGCGTTTAGGTAGGCGTCTATCGCACACAGCATCGACAGCCGGGTCGAGAAGGGCGCCTTTTTGGCCATCTTACGGAGCTTGGTGTGGTTCTCTGGGGGCATGAGCTCCCTCAGAGCTTTCACCTTCGACTTCCAGTCGTACTCACTGAGATCGCCGCCGACCTTGGAGTAGATCCCCTCGGTATCTACGCATTTCCAGTGGGTTATCGCAGACTTGCCAGCGATGAGGTTGTCGTAGAAGGCATCGAGCGTGTCGCCCAGCGGGTTGGCGATCCCCATCCCCGTGATGACGACACGTTTGCGAGAATTATCCATCAATTTCGTGCTCCTAAGGCTCCCACTGGATGCTCTCGCCCGGACTCGAACAAGCTTCTAGAGTGGGCGGGTAACCATGAGACGAGGCGGTAGTTACTACCTTTGAAAATCGGGGTAAAGGTGGTATAGGCCGAGCGTCGAATTTTCGACACATCGTTCTTTCCCCGGCAGAAAACGCCTGAACAGGCCTGCCGGAGGCCCTGGGAAGGCCCATCGGAAGACGACGCGAAAAGGAGCTTAGGATGACACGCGAAGACGTCCTCGATTGTGTAGTGCGGAACCTGGTCGACACCGTCGAGGAGCTCGAAGGGGTCGAGATCGATCCGGCCGCGTCGATGAAAGACCTGGGCGCCAACAGCCTGGACATCGTCGAGGTCGTCTCCTGCTCGATGCGTGAGCTCAAGGTCAAGGTCCCTCGCTCAGAGCTCAAGACGCTCAAGAACATCAACGAGCTAGTCGATCTGCTCTACCAGATGCTCGGCGAGAAGAAGCTCGCGAGCTAGCCCTTTTCAGGGGCGCCAGCGCGGGGGAGCAGTGGACCTGAGTCAACGGCAGGTTCACCTGTGGCTTACTGATCCGTTGGCGATAGGTGATGCTGGGCTGCTAGCGGCCTACGCGGGGCTGCTGACCGCTGGGGAGCAGGCCCGCCGGGCCCGTTACCGGTTCGAGCGTGACCGCCACACCTTCTTGGTCACCCGGGCGCTGGTGCGGACGGTACTGTCCCGCTACTGCGACGTCCGGCCCGCCGCCTGGCGTTTCGTCGACAATGAGTACGGCCGGCCAGCGATCGCCGAGCCTGTCGTCCGGCCGCCACCGTCTTCCAATTTGTGCTTCAACCTGTCCCACACGGACGGCTTGATCGCCTGCGCCGTGGCATGGGATCGGGAGATTGGCGTGGATGTGGAGCGGGTAGGGGACCGCGCTACCCTGGCGATCGCCGAGGATTTCTTCGCCGAGCCGGAGGTCGCCGCGTTGCGCAAGCTTGCCGAGCCGGAGCGCATCCAACAGTTTCACGCCATCTGGACCCTCAAAGAGTCGTACATCAAGGCGCGGGGCATGGGGTTGGCGATCCCCTTGGACCAGTTCTCATTCGACTTGGACCGAGGGCCCCAGCCCATCATCGAGATCGATTCAAGGCTGGACGACAGCGCCGATACCTGGCAGTTCGAGCGGCAACGTCCGACCTCGGACCATCACCTGGCGCTGGCTATTCGCCGGCAGGGCGAGCCTGATTTGTCCGTCGCTAAGCGGCACACCGTGCCCCTGGCAGGGGACTCGGAACCGTCCTGGTTGCGAAGCCCACAAGCGTCGGTAGCCCCGGAAGTTGATTGAGCCATGTCTTGGTTGCACGAAAAGACCACCGAGTTTCTGGAGCGGGTTGACGAGGCCAAAGAGAACCGCGTCTACCCCTTTTTCCGGCCCTTTCAGAACATGGGGACCCGGGTGAAGGTGGGCCGTAAGAGCTACATCAACTTCACCTCTAACGACTACTTGGGCCTGTCCCAAGATCCGCGGCTGATCAACCGGGCGGTCGATGCGGTCAGGCGCTACGGCACCGGCCTCGGCAGCGCCCGACCCCAGGCGACCAGCGATCGCCACTTGAACCTCGAGAAACGGCTGGCCGACTGGCTGGGCTTCGATGCCTGCTGCATCTTCACCACCGGCTATCAGGGCATGGTGGGCGTGCTGTCCATCTTTCCGGACGACGACACGACGCTGGCTTTGGACAAGCTCAGCCACGCTTGCCTCATCGACGGTGCCTACCTGGCTCAAGGTCCCAATCCGGATCTCGAGCTGCGTTTCTTCAAGCACAACAGCGCCAAGTCGCTGCGCCGCATCCTGTCCCAGTCGGACAAGAAGCAAAAGATGGTGGTCGTCGAGGGTCTCTATAGTGTCGACGGCGATCTCTGTCCGCTAGCCGAGATGATTGAAGTGTGTCGCGAGTATGATGCGGTGATCGTGGTCGACGATGCGCACGGCATTGGCACCCTCGGCCCGACCGGTCGCGGGGTGGCTGAGCTCCAGGGCGTGCTCGGCGATATCGACATCCTCTTTGGCAGCTTCTCCAAGTCCTTCGGTGGCATCGGCGGCTTCGTGCTCGCCGACACCGATATCATCGAGTACCTCAAGCTCCAGGCACGGTCCTTCGTCTATTCGGCGAGCCTGCCGGTGGCCCAGATCGAGGCGGCGACCACGGCGCTCGACATCATTCAGAGTGACCGAAGCTACTTCCGCCGCCTGGAGCACAACCGCGACTTCTTCCGCAACGGGCTGCTCGAGCTGGGGTTCAACCTCGGGGACAGCGACACCCACATCACGCCCATCATGGTGGGCGAGGACATCGCGACCTTGACCGCTGGCGCCCACCTCTACCACGGCGCTGGGGTGATCATGATGCCCTTCATCTATCCCGGCGTGCCGCTCGGCAAGGCGCGACTGCGCTGCAATGTGACGGCGGCTCACCACGAGTCGGACATGGGTTACACCCTCGAAGCGCTGGCGGTGATTGGGCAGAATCTCGATTTGATCCCCAAGGGCAGCAAGACCCGGGCGACCTTCTTCGACAAGAGCCGTTGGGTCGCTCAAAGCAAGCTGCGGGGCATCCAAAACGGTGGCATCAGTCATGTCGCCGAAGAAATGACCGAGGCGGGCACCAAGCTCACCGAATACGCACAGAACCTCTTTTCTGGGGGTCGGGGCAAGAGCGACGACGCTGGAGAGTAATGCCATGACGCTGGTGTGGATGTTTCCGGGCCAGAGCTCCCGCTACCCTGGCATGATCGAGAAGCTCGCCGGTCTCGACGGCGCGAATCGAGCGACGCTCGAGCAGGCGTCCGAGTTGCTCGGAAGGGATCTGGGCGCCCACTATCACGTCGACAACGATCAGGCCTATGGGCGCAATCGGGACGTGCAGATCGCCGTGTTCCTGGCCAACCACATGTTCCTCACCTTGTTGGAACAGGCCGGGCTCGAGGCCCAGGCGTCCCTTGGGCTCAGCCTGGGCGAGTGGAATCACCTGGTCCACATTGGGGCGCTCGACTTCCCGCAAGCGCTGCTGGCCGTCGAGCAACGGGGCGAGGCCTACGACGCTGGTCCGGCCGGCGCGATGGCCTCGGTGTTCCCCATCGGGCTCGATGAGCTGCGAGAGGTCTGCGATCGAGTGAAGGACGTCGGCGTCCTCGAGGTGGTCAACCTCAACTCACCGCGTCAGCAGGTGCTGTCTGGCGAGACCGCAGCGCTCGACCGGGCTCTCGAGATCCTCGAAGAGGACTTCTACTGCGAGGCCGTCGTCATCGAGCGGCAGGTGCCGATGCACTGCTCGACCTTTGCACCGGTGGGGCACCAGTTCCGCGACTATCTGTCCGGCTTGACCTTCGCCGAGCCGAAGCGTCCCTATCGGCCCAACCGGTTGGGTCGCATCGAAGCGCAACCGGACTTCGTCGAGCTGCTCTCCACCCACGTGCACATGCCTGTGTTGTGGCAGCAGTCCATCGATTCGGTGCTCGAGACATGGCCGGATGCGACGCTGGTCGAGGTGGGTCCCAAGCGGGTCCTCTACAATCTGCTCGACCGCAAATGGCACAAAGGCGTGGACAAGCACCACACGGATGTCAGTGATGAGGCTGAGGCTCATCTGGCCAAGCTGATCGAGACGCTCCGAGGAGACGGCTGATGGACTACGAACGGGTGATCAAGAAGGCGAAACGGCGCCCTATGTTCAAACCCGCTGAGACCACCACCGAGGTGACCATCGGCAAGGCGGGCATCGAGCGGATGATCCCCCACCGCGATCCCTTTCTGCTGGTCGATCGCATCAGCCAGGTCGATCTGGAGCAGGAAGCCCTCTGCGCCCATCGGCGCATCGATCCCGCCGATCCGATCTTGGCCGGCCACTTTCCCGGCGAGCCGGTCTATCCAGGGGCGCTGCTGGTCGAGGCGATGGGGCAGGCCAGTCTGTGCCTCTACCACCTGTTGCAGGCGGGCCGCACCGAGGTGCAGGACGACGACACGCCGCGGCCGGTGCGTCTATTACGCATTCATCAGGCCCTGTTCCAGGACGCAGCGCGTCCAGGCGACGAGATGACGCTGCTGTGCCGGCAGCTGGAGAGTGACAGCTTCACCGTGACCTGTGCCGCTCAGGCGTTGCGAGGTGACACGGTCTGTGCGGTAGCGATGATGGACGTGTTCATGGTGGACGAGGACGATTGAGGTGCCGGTGGCCAACGATCGGCCCGGAGCTCCGTGGCAAGTTCACGCTCAGGGCATGTTGCGCTAGACTGACAAGGGTGGCCTGGCAAGGGCGACTGAGCGGGGCGCAGTAGAGCCAGATGATGGGTAACGGCGGTCATAAGAGACTCAGGCGACCGGTAGCTGCGCCGTGGCTGTTGGCCCCCATGCTGACGGTGGTCGGCTGCGCCATGGTTGTCGGGATCGACAAAGACTACGTCGATGTCAGCGATGGAAACGGTGGTGTCGGAGGCACCGGCGCCATTGGCGGTACCGGCGGCACCGGCGGCACCGGCGGCACGGGTGGTACGGGCGGCACTGGCGGCTCGTCTCTCAAGGCCAATGGCGTGCCTTGCACCGGCCCGGACGAGTGCCAGAGCAATCTTTGCGTCGATGAGGTTTGCTGCGATACCGACTGCTCGGGGCTTTGCGAGGCCTGCGTCGCTGCCACCTCAGGTGGCACCAGCGGTACCTGCACCCACATTCCCGTGCTCCAGGATCCAGACAGCGAGTGCGGATCTGGACAGACGTGCAGCGGCACCGGCGAGTGCATCACCTGCGGCGCCGAGCCCACGCCCCCAGGCGGCGAGCCCTGCCCGGCGGCCTGTGACAGTTGCGCTGGCGGCGTCTGCGTCATCATCTGCGATGGGCCCCAGGAGTGCTCACCGGATACCATCGATTGCCCCGCCGACTACGCCTGCGACGTGCAGTGTACCGGGAACCAGAGCTGTGAGAGCGCGGTGATCAACTGCCCGGCCAGCTACCCGTGCAACGTCACCTGCAACGGTAGCACCACCTGTGGCGGCGCCACCATCAACTGCTCGACCGGCACCTGCACGCTGCTCTGTGGGGACGTCAACAAGGCCTGCCTCAACACCACCTTGACCTGTGGACCCGAGGCCTGCGTCGCCACGTGTAACGACCCGAGCGATCTTCCCACGGTCAACTGCGGTTCGGCCTGCGGCTGCGTGTCTTGCTGACCGCGGATTTTTCGGTCGCCACGGGGCCGACGGAGGGAGTCACTCTCGTCCGTATATCGACGGTCTGGGGAGGCCCGTGGGTTTGGTGGCGCTTGGGGCGGACGACGCCGATGGGCTGGCTGATGGCGCCGCTTCTGCGGTTGTCGAGGCCGTCGCTGACGGGGCCGGCTCCGCCACCTCGGCGCTCGTCATCGCCGTCGCTCCAGTTGTGGGCGCCGCTCCGGCGGTGCTCGCCGTTGGAGCCGTCGCCGAGTCGGGTGTTGGCGGCGCTTGCGAGCCTCCTGGCTGCGCTGTGGTGGCGGGCTTCTCAGCGCTAGTCTCTTCGTTGCCTGTCAGTGCGACTAACCCGGCGACGACGCCAAGCGCCAGCGCGGCACCGCCCACCGCCAGCAGCTGGCGACGTCTTTTTTGTTGCGGCGCCAAGGCTGGCGCTGCGGAGTCTCGTCGGCTCGGTTCCTCTGGTGTGCTGTCCGCTGGGCTCTTTGGTTCGGTGCGGCCAGTCTTGCCGGGCGCTGGGCCGCCCGGCCGCGCCTCGCCCGGGGTGGCACCATCCGCTTCGGTGGTCGTTTTCCCGTCACCAGCAAGCGGCTTCGCAGCGGCCTTGTCTTTGGTGGTCGGCGGTCGAAAGACCGGCAAGGTGGAGGTGCGCTCCTTGGCCAGGTCGTGGATGGGAGCTTGCTCGATTTTTGAGATCAGGTCAGCTCGGCGCCGCAGCTCGTCTCGGCCCTGCTCTCGCACCCACAAGCCAACGTCGCGAGGGGTGGCGCTCAAGTGCAGCGCTTCGATGGCGTTGGCCATCTCCAGCGCGGACTGCCACCGCTTGTCCGGATCACGCTCGAGCCCACGAAGGACGATGGCGTCGAGTTTGGGCGGCACCTTGGGCCCATGGTCGCTCGGTGGGTCGATCTCCTTGTGCAGCACCTCCTGGGCGACGTCGAGTGGACGGCTGGCCTTGAAGAGCCGCTTGCCCGTCAGTGACCGCCACAGCACCACGGCGGCGGAGAAGACGTCGGTGCGTCCGTCGAGTGGGTCGCCGAGAATCTGCTCCGGGGCGAGGTAGCCCGGCTTGCCTTTGACGTGACCGGCTTTGGTCGAGTGGACTTGGTTGAGCGCCCGGGCCACGCCGAAGTCCATCAACCGCGCGTAGCCATCGGTGCCCACCAGGATGTTGTGGGGGGTTACGTCTCGGTGCACCAGGTTCATGGGCTGATTTTGAGAATCTCGGGCCTGGTGAGCCGCGTGGAGACCGTGCAGAGCTGCGGAGACGATGCTCAAGGTGACGCCGATAGGGGGCCGGCGGGATCGCCTCTGTTGCTTCATCAGGTGGGCGAGGGTGTCACCCTCCACGTACTCCATGACGATGAACAGCTCGCCATCTTCTTCGATGAGGTCGAGGGTCGGTACGACGCTAGGGTGGCGAATGCGGGCTACCACCCGGGCCTCGTCGAGGAACATGTCGCAGAATGCAGGATCTTTGGCGAACTGCTTGTGCATCTGCTTGACCGCCACGGTGCGGGCGAAGCCGCCGGCGCCAATGGACCGACCGATGTAGACGTTGGCCATGCCGCCTTCGCCGATCGGGGCGAATACTTCGCACCGCCCCACGATGCGGTGAGGTGTCATGGGGTCGGTTTCCGGCGGCGAGCCGAGGGTCGCGGGACCAGGCAACTGCACGAGGCTCGCTGGCCGCGGTCGCGGCCGGAGGCCCCTGGTCGACGGCCGGATGCCCGTGGTCGACGGCCGTTGCCCAGCGTCGGTCGTCGCCTCCTTGTCCGATGGCGTGGTGGGCGGTTCGCTAGGCGCCCTTTCGGGGTTGTCTGCAGGGTTCACCATCGACACTGGACGCCAGCCACCGCGCCGGCGGCGGCGTCAGGCGTTCCCCCCACGAAGGGTCGCCAGCCAGCTTCGGCAGGCTCCTTCTCCCCTGGTGCGACCAGCCACAGCACCGTCCCCGCGGCGAGGCCTGCCAGTCCAATGGCGAAAGTGACGGTGCTGACCATCGCCACGTCTTGAGCGCTATCGGCGGTCTCTTTGCCGGTTGTGTTGCATGCGGTGTCGTCGCAGTTGTCTTCGATGGTCGACTTGTCGCTCAAGACCACTGCGCCGGTGATGAGGCCTACCACGAGATTGGCAGCGCCCACGCCGCCGACCACATAGGCCCAGGTGCGCAGGTTGGTGCCGTCCCCGTCAGGCTCAGGCTCGGGCCCCGACCCGCTTGAAGCAGGCAGCTCCAGGACCAGCTGCCGCCGCTCCGCTTCGGCAAGGGTGACATTTTGCCCGCGGGCTTCGCCGGTGGGCAGCTTGACGGTGAACCGATGGGGGCCGGGATCGAAGGGATGGGCGACGCCCAGGGTGGTCGAGGGCAGCGGCTCGCCGTCATACTCGACCTCTGTGCCCGGCGGTGCCTCTGAAGGCAGGGAGAGCTCGAGCATCGGAACCCGCTGCTCGAGGGCGGCGATTTGAGTGGCTGTGTGCACGTTGCGGCCCCGCTGGCGGACCCGTTTCTCGGGCGGCATGGCCTCGTAGAGCTCGAGGTAGTCCCGGTAATGTCCCAGCGCCGTGGCCAGTCGGCCGCCCTGGCTCTCACATTCGGCCAAGGTGAACTTGACGCCTGCCAGCGGCTCGAGCTGGTAGCTCTCCGCGAGCATGGGGCAGGCGGTATCGTAGTTCTTCGTCAGCATCTGCTCGAGGCCGTCGTCGAACAGCTGAGCGGCAGGGGACGGCGCTTGCTCAGCTGGCTGGCCCTGGGCTGGCGCTGCTGACAAAGTGAGCAGCAGCACAGGTAGCATCAGAGCCAGGCTTTGGCGCATCAATCCCACGACGTTCCATCCTACACCGACGCTGACGCCGGGGTCGCGGCCTTTTGAACGGTTCTTCCGGTCAACCGGGGTTCATCACGCAGCAGCCGTTGTTGCAGAAGTAGCCGAACGCGCAGGTGCCGCCACAGGGCGGGCCGCACAGATCGGCGCCTGGCGGGCACTCTTGGCAGAGGCACTCGGGGGGCAAGGTCGGCTTGCCGATGCAGATCTCGCAGTTGCCGCAGGGGTTGAAGCAGCCCGTCACGATGGTGCAGGGCTTGCACAGCAGCGGATTGGCCAAATCTGCGGTGGTGCAGCTGCCGTTGCCGTTGCTGTCCTCTGAGCCGAGGAAGACGTTATGGCTGACGTTGGGGATCTCGCAGCAGCCAAAGCAGTCACAGCCGTTGGGTTGCAGCGGGCCGCAAACGTCCAGGCAGGTCAGGGATTGAGTGACCAGAGCCTGGGCGCAGGTCATGCTGGTGCCCACGATGTTGGAGTTCGGGTCGTACTCGCACTTGCTGCCCGCTGGTGGATAGTCCGGTGCCACCGAGAGGGGATCGCACGAGTGGGTCCAGAAGCAGTCGTCGTTGCCCGCGCCGCTATCCCCGTCGAAGTAGCAGTCGTGCTTGCAGGGCGCATTGTCCTGACCGGGGATCTCGCCCTTGAAGCCGTCCTCGTTGTTGTCGCAAGGGCCGAAGCACTCGAGGTCGGAGATGGTGTCGACACCGAGATCGCCATCGTTGTCGATACAGTCACCGCACTCGTAGGTCTTGCCCAAACAGGTGGTGATGATGCAGTAGTCGCCGCAATCGAGGATCGGGTCGCAGGTATCGGTGCCGGTGCACAGGCTGTTGTCCGGCATGTGGATACAGTTGTCGAGATTGGCGTCGCAGCTGTCCACCGTGCAGAACACGGTGTCGGCGCAGTTCGGCGCCGAGCCGCCCAGGCAACCGGAGGTTGGATCGGCGTTGGGGTCGGTGGGATCGCAGGTCTCGACCCCGTTGCAGAACACCGAGTCAGCGCAGAGCCCGTTCTGGGGGATGAAGTTGCAGGTCCCGTTCGGCTCTTCGCACTGATCGACGGTACAGCCGAAGCCGTCGTCGCAGACGATGGCGGTGCCCATCAGGCAGCCCGTGACTGGGTCACCGTTCCCGACGTCACAGGTCTCGACGCCGTTGCAGACGAAGCCGTCGTCGCAGGCTCCGTTGCTCTCTACGTTGAGGCAGACGTCGTTGGTCTCGTCGCAGCTGTCGATGGTGCAGCCGACGGTGTCGTTACAGTCGATCGCCGTGCCGACCTGACAGACGTTGAGGTTCAGATCGCAGGTCTCGGCGCCGTTACAATAGTCCCCGTCGTCGCACTCCGGGTCAGTGGTGCAGGCGGTCAGGTTGGTGCAGCCGATCAGGCTGTGACAGAACTCGCCGGACTGGCAGAAGCCGTTGTTCGGCACGATGTCGCAGATCTGGGTGTTGTTGTTGCAGATCTCGTCGGTGCAGGCCACCGAGTCAGGGGTGCAGACCACGGTGGTGCCCGCGGCGCAGCCGGTGCCTGGTGACTGAGCGTTCACATCGCAATACTCGAGGCCGTTGCAGTACAGCGTGTCGTCACAGGCCTGATCGTTGGGGGTGACCACACAGTCCTGTTGCTGGTTGTCGCAGACGTCGGAAGTGCAGCCCAGTCCGTCGTCGCAGATCACCGCATTGCCGGCCAGGCAGCCGGTCACCGCTACCCCGTTCTGGGGGTCGCAGATCTCGGCGCCGTCGCAGAAGACCGTGTTGTCACAAGTGCCGTGGTTCAACTGGTAGGCGCAGACGTCGTTGGTCTCGTCGCAGCTGTCACCGGTGCAGCTGAACCCATCGTCACAGTTGACGGTGGTTCCGGGGAGGCAGCCGGTCACTTGGGCGCCATTTTGGGGGTCGCAGCTCTCGACGCCATCGCAGAACAGCCCGTTGTCGCAGTTGGCGTTAATCGGCACGGACTGGCAGGTATCCCCGTTTTCGTCACAGAAGTCGGTGGTGCAGGTCAGTGAGTCGTCACAGACCACCGTGGTGCCGGCGGCGCAGCCGGTGTTGGGATCGCCGTTTTGCGGGTCGCAGGTCTCGGTGCCATCGCAATAGAGGGTGTTGTCGCAAAGGCTGTTGGTGGCGGCGTTGGTGCAGCTGTCGTTGTTGTCGTCGCAGCTGTCGACGGTACAGCTATAGGCATCGATACAGGGGTCGGAACCGGCAACGCAGCCCGTGTTGGGATCGCCGTTCTGAGGGTCACAGGTCTCGCTGCCGGTGCAGAACAGGGTGTCGTCGCAGATGCTGTTGGTGGCGACGTTGGTGCAGCTGTCGTTGTTGTCGTCGCAGGTGTCGACGGTGCAGCTATAGGCGTCGACGCAGGGGTCGGTGCCGGCCACGCATCCGGTGTTGGGATCGCCGTTCTGGGGGTCACAGGTCTCGCTACCGGTGCAGAACAGGGTGTCGTCGCAGATGCTGTTGGTGGCGACGTTCGTGCAGCTGTCGTTGTTGTCGTCGCAGCTGTCGACGGTGCAGCTAAAGGCGTCGATGCAGGGGTCGGTGCCTACCACGCAGCCCGTGGTGACATCACCGTTCGGCGGGTCGCAGATCTCGGTGCCCGTGCAGAACAGCGTGTCATCGCAGAGGCTGTTGGTCGTCTCGTTGGTGCAGACGTCGTTGTCCTCGTCGCAGCTGTCGGTGGTGCAGGTGATGGTGTCGTCGCAGGGGTCGGTGCCTGCGACGCAACCGGTGTTGGCATCCCCATTGGGCGGATCGCAGCTCTCGATGCCGTCGCAGTACAGGGTGTTGTCGCACACCGAGTTGTCGGTAGCGTTTTCGCAGACGCCCTCGTTGCAAGTGTCGACGGTGCAATCGATGTTATCGTTGCACTCGGTGGCTTCGGTGCACTCGGGGGCCCCACCGCTCCCGCCTTGGCCTGCCGTGCCCCCATCGCCCCCTGTTCCAGAGGTGCTGGTAGAGCCGCCCCCGCCGGTGTCGCCTCCGGCGGTGCCGCCGGTGCCGCTAGTCGACGACGTTGAGGTGCTGCTGCTCGTGTTTCCTTGCTCACCGGTGCTGCAGCCTGCAGCGACCAGAGACACGACCAAGCTTAGTCCGGCGAATGAAGCGATGTGAATTGCAGACATGACAAACCTCTCCAGCTACGAACTGCACATTGTACGGTTCTGAGCGCCGACTGTCACCGGCGATATATCTTTCCGTTCAGGCTGCTGTCGTAGTGCTCTCGGCGGTTGCTCTTGGCGGGCGTTTTCTATGGGTATTTGTTACCAATACCCTCTATTGAGGTCGTCTATTGGGGGCCTGCCTGGCAGCAGCCGGTGATGCAGTAATATCCTGAGGGGCAAGGATCCTGACCCGGTACGCCGCAGGGCTGTTCGCCGTTCGGGCACTGCTCGGTGGTACCGCCACCGTCGGGATCGAAGCAGTCCGGCGGCAATACCGTCTTGCCGACGCAGAGCTCGCAGTGGCCGCAGTCGTTGAAGCAGTCGGTGACCGGCGTGCAGGGGTGGCAGATGTCGGGATCGGCAAGTTGGTCAGAGGTGCAGACGGTGGTGCCGTCGGTCCCCTCCGAGCCTAGCCACACGAAGTCGCCGCTCTCGGCCGGCAGCTCGCAACAGCCGAAGCAGTCGCAGCCGTTCGGGGTCAGTGGCAGGCAGTAGTCGAGATAGTCTTGGCTCTGAGAAGTTACCAGGTTTGCGCAGGTTTCTGCGATCGGCTGAATGATGGTCTCGGGCCCGGCGTAGGCGCAGCCGTCGCCGTTCGAAGGCTCCGGGTAGTAGTTGGGTGCTATGCTGAGCGGGTCGCAGACGTGGCTCCAGTAGCAATCATCGTTGCCCGAGCCCGAGTCCTGGTCGAAGTAGCAGTCCTGAGCGCACTTCGGGCCGGTCGAACCGGGGATGCCGCCAAAGTAGCTGTCCTCGGTGTCGTCGCAGGGGCCCAGACAGTCCGGATCTTTGTAATCGATCAGCGTGTCGCCGTCGTTGTCGAGCATATCGCCACACGCGTAGATGTGGCCCTGGCACTCGGCCGGCTCGGTGGGATCGGGCAGGCCGCCGGCGCCACTGGTGCTGGTGCTGCCGCCGCCACCGCCGGTGCCGCTGGTGCTGCCGCCGGTCGAGATCGGAGCGCCTTCGCCGCCATTTCCGCCGGTGCCGCTGCTGGCTCCACCGGTGCCCGTGGAGGTCGAGGTGGTGTCATCCACCACGTTCGAGGTTTCCGATTCGCAGGCGCCGATGATGCCAAGAGGCAGCGCCAAGGCGAAGGCCAACGAAAAAATCCACGGTTTGTGTGTCATGGTGACCGACCTTTGCTGTGACTGTTGCCGGAGTGGCTGTTGCTGGAGAGGGCTGAGAGGCGGCGTTGCGCCTCGGCGGCGAAGCGTCCCTTGGGGAAACGTTTCAGATACTTGCGAAGTGAGGCGCTGGCAGCGGTGTCGTGGCCGGCCTCCTGTTGAGCTCGGGCTGCTGCATAGAGCGCGGTTTCACCAGCCGGTAGACCTGGGAACTTGCGGGCCACCTCGGCGTAACGGCGGGCTGCTGCGGCTTCATCTCCACTCAGCATCGCACATTCAGCCAACAAGCTGCGAGCTTCGGCCTCCGCGGCAGGTGCGATTGGGCGCGCCAGCACGGCGGTCACCAGCTGGCGCGCGGCGCCTACTTGCCCCCCTGCCAGCAAGGTCCGCGCTCGGCCCAGCAAGGTGGCCGGTGATGCTGAGCCGGCCGCCCGACTGGTCGGTGCGCAGGCCAGCGGCGCTGCGCTGCATGCTGCGGTGGCTGATTCTTTGGTTGGATCAGCCGACCAATGCTGCCCTGCCCCCAGCTCGATCAGCGCCTTGCCCGACGGGAGATCGAAGACCCGCACCCGGCCCCGGAACACCTCGACCCCGGTCCGACCTCCTGCCATGGGGCCCACGGCAAAGTGGGTGCCCACCACCTCGACCTCGAAACCTGCAGTCGTTACGGCGAAGCGGCGTCCAACGCTGGCGTCCACGGCCACCTCGACTCGTCCTCTGAGCAACGATAGCGCCGAGGTGGCTCCATCCCATCTGACGCCGGTATCCGCTGCCAGCTGGACCAACCCGTGGGCCAGCCACAGCCGGGCGCCCGATTCGGTGGACAGTAGTGCCCCCGCCGCCCAGCCCTGCCCTGGCATCACCGCTGTGCCGTCCGCCGACAGCTCCCCGCCGAGCAGCTGGTCCGCCAGCTTGGCGGCGTCTGAAAGGCTACCCACGATGGGTGCGGCAAGCGCTGCTTGTGGTTCATCCGACCGTTGCGACAGTGCTCCGAAGGCAACAGCGATGGCGACTGCGGCGACGGCTGCCAGCGCTACAGGGCGCCAGCGTCCAGCCTGCCAGGGCCCGGCCCGCCAGCTTCTAATGCCGGCACCGCCAGTCGACGTCGCCGTCCGTCGGACCGCCTGCTCCAGCGCCCCCTCGATTGCTCGGTCCCGCGCCACCGAGCTGAGCGGCCAGCGCGTTCCGGCGGTGTGCTCGGCGGCCCGCGCCAGGATCAGCCCGTCTTGGGTGCAGCGCTTGCAGTCTCCCAGGTGCTCTTCGAGCAACAGCCGGTCGCCCTCCTCCAGCCCCGCTCCGCGACGGTCGAGCAGCAAGCCAGCCCGCAGACAGGAAAGGGACGTCATCGGTCGCCCCCTTTGCGGCTTCCGCGACTTTCGTCGTCCGGTTCGGCTACCAGCTCGCGCATCTCCGGGTCCCGGCGGACTCGACCCATGAGTGCCCGGCGAGCGAAGAAGACCCGAGATTTGGTGGCCGTCTCGCTGGCTCCTACCAGTGCGGCTACCTCTCGAATCGGACGCCCCTCGAGCACGTGGAGGATGAAGGCGATCCGCTTCTTCGTACCGACCGCATCGAGGTGACGGTAGAGTCGCTCGACCAGCTGCTTGCTCGCGGCGATCCGCTCGGGACCTGGTGGCCCTGGCTGTTGCGCCTGGACGGCCCGCACCAGCTCGAGCTTGGGGCGGAGGCGGCGCTGCGGTCGTCGGAGGTGCCCATAGACCATATGGACCGCTATGCGGGTGAGCCAGGTGCGGACCGAGGCTTCGCCGCGGTACCGGGCAAAGGCGTCGATGGCGGCCATCAGCGTGCTCTGCAGTACATCCTCCACCTCGGGCACCGGTCCCAGCAAGCGGGTGATGACACGCTCCAGGGCCGGGGCCTCAGCGCGGAACAGCGCATCGAGAGCACGCCGATCGCCCCGCCGACACCCTTCGATGTCCGCTTGGGTGGCCGTCGTGGGCCGCCCTATGGGGCGTGGCTTGCTCACTGTTCCTCGATGATAGGGGGCTTCAGGTCATGGGTGTGGTCGAAGGTTGGGTGCTGCTCGCCGGTGACTCGGTCGCCGCGATCACTCGACGTAGAACACCCCCCGGAGATCCTCGGTGGTCGAAATGGGCCCTGGTGTGCCGCCAGGGGCACGCCAAGAGGTCGCCCGGAACTGGTAGTACATGCCCTGATCCAGCGGGCCGCCGTAAGTCACGGTGACGGTTTCCTCGCCGCTCACGGCTGGGACGTTGTCGTCTTCCCACACCAGTTCGCCGTAAGCGTCATAGACGACCACGGTGTAGTATTCCTCGCTCGAGTCGTCGCCCCAGGTGAGAGTCGGTGCGGAGCTCACCGCTTCGGGCTCCTCGGCTCCGGGACTGATGACGGGCAGCGCTTCGGTGACCTTGAACGACTCATCGACGGTGACGTCCTCGCCTGGGCTCGGCATGGAGATGTGGACGATTTGCGTGCCGGCGATGTTGGGGTCCGGATCGCGCACCAAGTCGTCGTTCTCGAAGGCGGCGAGCACCACGTAGTCGCCGGCCGGTACGTTCTCGATGATGAAGTCACCGGTCACGTCAGGCGGGCCGGTGAGTGGCGTGCGCAGGCCGCGGGGGACCTCGCCGCGCACGAAGGTGTCGCTGAAGGTGGACTCGACCACCAGCACTACGCTGGTGGCGGCGTCCCCCGGGGCGTTGACCAGCTGGATGTTGCCGGAGATCGACCCCAGGGCGGCGGTCGACTCGACCAAGTCGACGCCGGTCAGATCGGCGCCAGCCATCTCGGTCTCGACGGGCTCGAGCTGAACGCCAGCTGCGTAGCCCCGCACCGTGTAGCTATCATCAGGCACGTTGAAGATCGTATAGGCGCCCCCGAGATCGCTGATGGCGCTGAGCCCCATTACGCCTCCTTCGGCCACCACGAGCACGCCGCCCGAGCTGTCGCCGGCCACCACGGCACCAGCGATGCTCATCAATCCCTGCTCCTCTTCGGGCAGGGGCAGCAGGGCGATGTCGGTGACCGCTGATTGGATCACCCAACCGTTGTCTTCGGTGCCCGCATCAGCCGTCGAGATGGGCAGGGCGGTGCGCAACCCGCTGGGGAAGGTCTGGTAGTCTTGGGCGCTGCTGCGGAGCGTGAAGATGGCTGCAACGGGGGAGCCGTCGGCATCTCGCGGCACCGCGAGGCTGAGCTCGTAGCTGCCGTCAGCGGCGCTCACGGCCACGTCGGTCACCGCCGTGGCCTGATCGTCGAGGGCCAAGACGTGGGCGCCCTCGATGGCTGCCTCGTCGGTCGCGTCGAAGACCATGCCGGTCAAGAGCAATGGTTGATGGCACTGGTAGCCCCCTTGTTCCAGCTCGGCGCAGACCAGGTTGCCGGCGCAGAACGGGTCGTCGGCGTTGGGATCGCACTCATCGCCTTCGGCCTTGCCGCAGACGCCGCTACCGTCGCCGTCAGGCTCGCAGGTCATATCGTCGAGGCAGAAGGGATCGGCCGCGTTGGGATCGCATTCGCCGCCTGGTGGTACCTGGCAGATGGTTTCGCCCGAGCCGTCGTCCTCACACTTCATCCCATCGGGGCAAGGGTCCCCGTCCGGATCACACACATCGCCTGGGCCTTCAGGGGGGTCGTCGCCACAGCCGCTTGCGAGCAGCGGGACGGAAGCCAGGGTCAAGAGAGCCATCCACCAAGTCAAGTTACGCATCGTCGGGTCTTCTCCAGGGTGCATTTGCGGTTCACACCGCTTCTCTTCAATAGTGTTTTGGCGGCATCTCGCGGTTGAAATGCAATGGTTGAACAGCCGGGTGAGCACTGTAACTGAGTGAAATTATGCAGGATAATCCTGTCAAAGATCAACCCGCAAGAAGGACTCAACCCCCCATGTCGTTGCCATCCAGCGCCGCTCAGCGGCGCGGTAGAGCCCCTATTGCACCGGGAAGTCCCCGTGGGTGGACGGTGGGTGGCTCTGGTCGATGGTGACGGCCCGCAGGGCGCCGTTCGAGTTGTTGGCCCGGGTGAACCAGATGGTATCGTTGGCCACCTGCACGCCGTGATTGCCCGCGTTGACGTTCAGATCGTACAGGCCGTTGTCGAGGAAAGCTCCGGTGGGAAGCTCTAGGGAGACGAAGGCGTGGGCGTTGTCGTAGGAGATGATGATGAGCGCCCCTTCGTTGTTGATGGTGACGCCGGTCGGATAGGTGATCAGCTCGCTGGGGGCGTCGTCGAGCAGCGCCGAGGCGATGTCCTCGCCCAGGTCGGCATCGTCGAACCTCACCACTTGGGCGTTCTGGGCGTCGGCGACGTAGAGGCTGCCATGGTGGTAGGCGCAGCCGCGAGCTCCGTCCTCCGGCAAATCGCTGCTGGTCGACAGCGGATCGCCAGGGCTGCCTGGCGATCCGGCCGAGCCGGTGGCCAGACCGCTGCCCACGCGCGTCATCGTGGCGTCTGCGCCTTCCCAGCTCGAGGCGTCGATTCGCCAGGCGGTGCCATCGTCCATGTTCACCATGTAGAACCAGGTTGCCGATTCGTCCGAGGTCTGGCCGCCGTAACAGATGCCGCCCGGTCGCGCGAAGGCGCCTGCTTCGGTGGCGCCGTCGATCACCAGCACCTCGTCGCCGCTAGGTGAGAGCACCACGATGGCGCCATCGTTGCCATCACCGCCTTGCTCGAAAGTGGCCCAGACGTTGCCGTCTGGCGCCATGGCTACCGCGGTGGCGCCGCTCAAGCCGCTCGCCGTTCCGTCGTAAAACGGCTGAGCGGATTGGCCATCGACCGTTCCGCTCGGATCGACGGCCAGCAAGATTTCCGAGGTGCCGTAATTGGCCGCCAGGATGTCCCCACCCACGATGTCCGGGCCTGAGCCTTCGACCGAGCCGGGCACGATGGCGATGTCCAATGGGAAGTTGTAGCCCGTCACGATGCCGTCGAAGAGGCCTTCGAAGTTGCCCACTGCGGTGGTGCCGCCATCGCCGTCGTCGCCGTCTCCACGGTTGTCATCATCGCCACACGCGCACACCAGCAACGCGGCGGTACCGAGCGAGAACAGGGTGATCGAGCGGCGGATCGAGCGGTTGCGTCCAAGCATTGAGGTCTCCTTTGAGCGAGTGGGCACGTCTTGGCGATTTCTGTGACGCTGCTGAGGGCGATGGCTCACCTCCCATGAGGCAAGCAAAGAAAGGTCGTCTTTGAGTCTATGGTGACATGGGATGGCACTGTGGTTGAAACGTTTCGAGGCTAGGGCAGTGAGCCCACCAGCGAGAGCTGGGTCACCGCTCGGGCCACTCCGATGTCGAGCAGGATCTGATCGTTGATGGCGAACCGTTGTCGCCGAAGGGCAAACTGCACACCCGCCGAGCCTCGCAAGTGGAGGTTGTCGTGCAACAGCCAGCGGAGCTCGGGGCCCACCAGCAGCGCCGGTACGACACGAAAGCAGCTACCGGTGGCGCCCAAGGGCGACTCACCGGTCACGTCCAACAGCCGCAGGCTCGGCTCGACCGAGCCGCCGATCGCCACGGTCTTGGTTGCGAAGAGTGCTCGACCGCCGAGGGAGACCCCGATCTCACTGGTCTTCAGGCTGCCAGCCGGTTGCTCGGTTCCCATGGTGCTGACCACGCTTGTTCCGACGAGCAGCTCAGTGAGCAACGGCCCGTGCCAGAAGCGCGCGCCAACGGATAATAGGCCGCCTGCTTGAGCGTCAGCGGTCACCGATGGCGCCGCAGCCATGACGCCGGAATCGACGACCAAGGCCCAAGGGGAGCCGGTCCGGTCCGCGTCAGGCCTGCCAGTCTTTGGCGATTTGGCTTTCCCAGAGTCGGCGCCGGCGGCTGCCCGTGCGGCCAGCGCGTTGTCGAGCGCTTCGCGAACCAAGAGCGCCACGGCTCGATCGGTGGCCGGTCCAGCTGGAGCGGCCAATCGCCGCCCATCGATCTCGGGCCCGTCGCCGGCCAGGTAGAGCACCAGGGCGGTCGCGCCGGCTCGTTCGGTGCGGTCCGGTTCGACCCAGACCGCCAGCACCGCCCCGCTCTGCTGCTTGAGATGGCGTGCCTGCTGCTGGCGGGCGGCGAGCCTGGGGTCACCGAGCGACGGGCCAAGGCGCACCGTGGCCGCCTTGGCGAGTTGAATCCGCAGCGATTCCACCAGACCGGTGGACGGCCGTGCTGGCGTCCGGGCCAGCACCAGCACGGTCACCTCACCGCTGGCGCTCGCTGGCCACCCCAGCACCACCAAGCAGACGAACAACGGAACGACGGCACGCCAGACCAACGGCAGCATCGTCGATCAGCGGCCTGCTGATCGCCAGGTCTATCGGCTATTGCTCGATGACGAACTCGACCCGCCGGTTCTTCTTGCGGCTCTCGGCGTCGGTGCCCTCTGCGAGCGGATTATCAGGCCCATAGCCCTCAGCGGTGAGCCGATCGGCACCTACCCCGCGGGCGATCAGGTAACGGCGCACCGAGGAGGCACGCGCCTTACTCAGCCTGACGTTGTTCTCCCGGGGCCCGGTATCATCGGTGTGCCCCTCGACTCTGACGCGCTCGATGTCCGGGTTGGCCTTCATGGTGAGGGCCACCTGGTTGAGGAGCGAGTAGGACTCGGGATTGATCTGGGCCGAGTTGGTCTGGAACTGGACGTTCTCGAGGATCTCGATCTTGCCGCCCTTGCGGATGACCTTGACGGCGCCACCGTCAGGACAACCGTCCTCGTCCTCAATGCCGTTGATGGTTTCCTTCTGGTCAGGACATTCGTCGTCCTGGTTGGGGATGCCGTCCTGATCATCGTCCCGGTCTTCTTCCGGGCAGCCGTCGAGATCTTCGTCGCCGTCCTGATCTTCAGCCACGTCAGGACACTTGTCCTCATCGTCACTGATGCCATCGCCGTCCCGATCGTGGGTCGTCGGGCGGAAGCGCACGCCCGCAAAAGCCCTGAAGGTCGGGATCCCGTACCCTGGGACCAGGCCCATGCCGGGGCCGAAGCTGATCTCCCACTCGTCGGTCGGGTTGAGCTTGCCGTAGAGCAGACCTTCCAGTGGCACTTCTTCCCGGTCGGCGGCGACCAAGCCGACGCCGCCGAAGATCTCGACCCCGAGCTTCACCATGCCGTCCTGGCCGCCGAAGCGATAGCCCACCGCCGCGGCGTAGCTGAACTCGCTGGCCGCCTCGATGTTGTAGAAGTCGGTGCCC
>JAUVCD010000648.1 GCA_030590865.1 Myxococcales bacterium
GCCGTCAACTTGTCGGCCAAGCAGCTGGCCGAAGAGGATTTGGCCCGACAAGTCGAGTCGGCGCTGACCGACTCGGGCCTGGCTGCCGAGCAGCTGAAGCTGGAGGTCACCGAAACCGCGGTGCTCGAAAACCGCGACAAAGCGGTCGAGATCATCACCCGTCTGAAGCAACATGGGGTCCGAATTAGCCTCGACGATTTCGGGACCGGCTATTCGTCGTTCAGCTACCTCTACCAGCTGCCTTACGACACCTTGAAGATCGACCGATCCTTCGTGTCCCAGATCGGCGAATCTGGCCAGAGCAGTGAGATTGTCCACGCCATCATCGTTCTGGCTCACAACCTACGGATGGATGTCGTGGCCGAGGGGGTGGAGACGGCGGCTCAAGCCGCTCAGCTCAACACCATGTGGTGCGAGTTCGCTCAGGGGTACTATTTCGCCAAGCCCGTGGACGCCGAAACCGCGACGACTTTCATCGCGGCGCGGCTCCAGTAGGCCTACAGAGCACCGACTGATCGGTGCTCTAGCGACCGCAGCACTTCTTGTATTTCTTGCCGCTGCCACAGGGACAGGGCTCGTTCCGGCCGATCTTGGGGCCCTCGCGCACCATCGGCTTGGCTTTGACCATGTCGCCGTCGTGGTAAAACCACTTGCCCTTGAGCTTGACGAATTTGGCGCGCTCGCGGTGGCGCACCAACTTGCCTTGCATCTGGTAGCGGGCGGTGAACTCGACGATGCCCTCGTCATCCTCTGCGCCGCCCTCGACCTCGTGGACGGAGAGGCCTTCCCACTCGGCCTCTTTGCTCCATGCGTGGGCTCCATCTGGATCCACCTCGTCACGGGTCGCCGGGTCATGGGTCGCGACGACGTAGTCAATCTCCTCCAACGTGTAGGCGGCATAGCGGGAGCGCATCAGCGCCTCCGGCGTCGGCGCCGTTTCGCCACCAGTGATGTACCGTCCGCAGCACTCTTCAGTACTGGGTCCTAGGCCGCATACGCAGGTCACAGTCAGCTTGCCTCCTCGACAGGGCGCGCATGCTAGTACAGTCGGAGCACTGTTGACTATCGCAGACCGGCTGATGGCTCGTCGGCCAGCGGGTCCGCCATGGCGCGGTAGTGGTTGAAAGCGCTGATGAGGATCGGTCGCAGGTTTTCGCTTTGGAGCGGAAGTCCGGCGATTTCGTGGTGGCGGATCCAGCGTAGCTCGCGAATGCCCTTCGGCCGAGGGCCAAGCTCGAGGGGGGTGGCGTTGCCGACGAAGAGGAAGAAGTGCACTCGTTTGCGCACCGGCGGGCGGCCGTCGAAGCGGTACAGGACGGTGCCGATCGGACCGGCCGCTGGCGGCGCATTGCGGACACCCGTCTCCTCACAGAGCTCACGGGTCGCCGCTTGCTGTAGCGACTCGCCAGCTTCGACATGCCCTTTGGGAAGCTCGAACACTCGCGCCCGTCGGCGCATCACCAGCAGCTCGGCCGTTGCGGCCGTGCCCCGCAGCAGTGCGCCCCCCGCCGATATCTGAAGCTTCGGCTTGCTCCTCATTGTGCGCCCACGATAGCCCATCGGGACGCCGAGGCGGCGGCTCGAGGCTGGCTTCGGGACGCGTCCTGTTTCGGCGCCATCGTTGGGCTTTCCCAAGTGCATTCGTTCAAGATGCGTGCGAATGTGGCGCGGTGCCCGACTGCTCTGCTGTGGCGGGCATGGCGGGGAGACCTGATGCGGAGCGGGATGGGCGTGACGGTGCTAGCGCTGGGACTGGGCGCCGAGCTGAGCGAGCTGCTCGCTGGGGCGCTAGGGACTGCCGGGGAGCTTCAGATCGCCGAGCTTGGTGACGAGCGCTGGCATCATGCGCTGCAGAGCCGACAGCTCGATGTGCTCGTGACTACCGAGTCGTTCAGCCGGTCGGACGCCGCCCTGGGGATTGCCGACCTGCGTCGTGCGATTCCGTCCGCGGCCCTGTTTCTCATTGCAGAGGACGCCGCCGCCGAGCACCTGGTGGAGCCTCATGCCGCCGACGGGTGGGCGTCAGCCAGCGTTCCGCCTGTCGAGCTTGGCGCTCTCATAGGACGCGCCATCGCCGAGCGGCGGGACCGTTTTCGCTGGCCTCGCAGCTTTGCCGAGCGTCGGGTGCTCACGGTGGCTCCAGCGACAAGCGACCCGGCCCGTGTGGCGGTGTTGGCTCTCGAGGGCGCTGGCTACGACGTAACGTCAGTGGCCGATAGCGCCGCGGCCATGGCGGTGCTGCGCCACGGGGAGGTTCAGGTCGTCCTCGTCGACGTCACCGAGGATGTCGACGGTGGCGAGGCCCTGGTCCGTGCCATCGCCGGCTTCGACGGGCGCGTGGCCTGCGTCGCGATGGTCGAAGGGCAGCGACAGGTGGGTGGCTTGTTGCGAGCCGGGGCGCTGACCGCGGTTCTGGGGTGGCCCACGAGCCATGAGTTGCTGGCGCTCATCGACGGGGGCTGGCATGCCTGGGCGGCCGGTGCACCGGTGCCGACCTTTGTGCGGTGCTGGCGGGACGAGCCGTTGCGAGTGCTCTTGAGACTGCCAGCCATCGATGATGGGTCGGTGAGGGAGGTCCTGGCGGCCCAACGTCCGGCTTGGACGGTGAGCACGGCCTCCGATCTGACGGCCTCCGATCTGGATGGCCTTCGGGCGGCGCTGCAGGACGATCAGCATGATCTGCTCTTGCTTGACGAAGAGGGGTGGGTGGGGACCGGCGATTGCCTGGTGGCCCTGAGGGCCATCGCGAGCAGGCCAGCGGTGGTCGTGCTGGCTTCTGGTGGCGATGACTCATTGGTGAGCAGGCGGTTAGCCGACGGCGTGGTTGACGACAGGTTGGCGGCCGTCGACCCACAGCGGTGGCTGCTGCTGCTGGACGCGGCGCTGGGCCGGGCGGCTGTCGAGCGGCGCGGGGCGGTGCTCGCCCAGCGGCTCCACGAAGTCGATGCGCGCCGCGTCGAGCTGATCCGCAAGCTGGCCGACGTTCATCTCGAGCTCGAGCGGATGGCGACCGTCGACCCGGTCACCGAGGTTCTCAACCGTCGAGGCATCCAAGCGGCGCTGTCCCGAGAGCTCGAGGCCGCACGGCGCTCAGGGGGCAACGTGACCGCCTGTTACGTGGACTGCGATGACTTTCGGCGGGTGAACGAGCGTTGTGGTCACGGAGTAGGCGACTTGGTCCTCCGGGCTGTTGCCGAGCGTCTCAACAGCGCCCTGCGCCGGACCGACTCCATCGGGCGAGTGGGGGGTGACGAGTTTCTCATGGTGCTGCCCCAGACGCGGATCGCCGAGGCTCTGCTGGTCGCCGAGCGTGCTCGTGTGGCCGTCTCCTCCCAGGCTTTCGGGCTTGCTGAAGACCTGGTCAGCGTTTCGGTGAGCATGGGGGTCGCGGTCTTGCCTTGGGACGCTCGCACGCTCGACGAGGTATTGCCGCTGACCCGGTTGGCCCTCGAGCAGAGCAAGCGCTGCGTGGGCGGCGAAGGCGTTGTGGGCGCCACCGGCGACTCTTTGGCGGCGGCGATCGAACAGCTCACCGGCGAGCTGGTCAGCGGCGAAGGATTGCGGGCGCTGGTCCAGCCGATCGTGAGGGTGAGTGACGAGCAAGTCGTGGGGCACGAGCTGTTGACTCGCGCTCGGGAAGGCTTGTTCGAAGAGCCAGCGCAGTTCTTGGGGGTGGCGCGGGACCGGGGGGTGCTTACGGCTGTTGACCTTCAGTGTCTCAAGGTCTGCATGAAGCAGGCTCAGGCGCTAGCCCCAGACCTGCAGGTTCACGTCAACCTCTTCCCATCCACGCTGCTGGACATCCCCACCGAGCAGTTGGTCGAGCTATTGCAACTCGAAGACGGCGTGCAGCTCTGCGTCGAGTTGAGCGAGGAACAGTTCGTTGGGGACCCGCGAGAGTTGCTCGAACGGCTCGCTGCCCTCCGTAGCTCAGGGTTGCGGCTCGCCATCGACGATGTGGGTAAGGGGCGGGGCACGCTGGACAGTGTGATGTTGCTCGAGCCGGACGTGGTGAAGATCGACCAGGAGTTGATTAGCGGTGCCTATCGCGACGTGCGCAAAGAGCGCCTGCTGCGGCGGCTCGTGATGCTGGCCGGAGCTTTGAATTGCGAGGTTGTGGGGGAAGGGGTCGAAAATCCCGAGGATCTGGCGCTCTTGCGGGAGCTCGACGTGCCCTACGCTCAAGGATATCTGTGGTCGCGGCCGCGAGAGGTCGAGCCGATCGACTGATCAGAACACCGTGTAACACGGCGTAATACGATTCTTGCTATTTGTGATACAATTGGTTGACACTGTGTCACACCGTGTCTATGTATGACTCGTTGTGATACAAAGTGACGACAAGCCAGCCACCAACGACGACGAGCTAGCCACCAACGACGACGGGCCAGCACCGCAGCAGCGCCCTCGTAAGGAACGGGTGCTGCATACCCGCGTGCCGGTGGTGCTCGAGCAGGAGCTCAAGCGGCTCGCCGGATCGCTGCGGGTTCCGGTCTCGAACGTGGTGCGGACCATCCTCGAGGATGCGGTCGACACCATCGATTCGGTGGGACAGCTCGCGGAAGGCGAGCTGCGAGGCGTTGCCGAGCGGCTCAGCCGCCAACGTGGGCGTCTCCGTAAGTCCACGGGCAGCAAGCCCAAGCCGGAGAGCGTTCCGGCCGACCCAGAGCCACAGGAGGCGCCCCCGCTTGCGCCGCTGGCGGGCGTGGTGGGCTACCAACCGCTGCTGCTCGCGAGGGACGAACGTTGCGGGCTCTGTGGTCGCACCCTCTCGGTGGGGCAGCAGGCCTATCTCGGGATTCGTGAGGTCGCCGGGGGCCCTCAAGTCATCATCGGGCGTGAATGCCTGCCGACATTCGCGGCCCAACAAACAGCAGAGCAATCGCCGCCAGCCGAACCAACCAAGGAGCAGGACCATGAGTGAGACGAGCCAACACGACCAGGAGCCTAGCGAAGCGCCAGGGCAAGACATCCAAGAGCTGCTGAACGATCTGTTCAAGGTCGGCAAGCTTTGGGCGAGCCACGGGTTGACCATTGGAAAGCAGTCGCTGCACCACAGCGCCCGCACCTTGGAGCTGACTGCCGCCACCCTGGGAGCGATTTCGAAGCGCTTGACCTCCGACCAAACCGAAACCACCGAGTAAGTAGCTAGTTACTGGCCCCAAAAGGCGCTCCGGTCTCGCGCGCCCCTGGCGGGGCGAAGGGCGCGCGAGCCCTTCGCTAGCGCCCCCTGTTGGCCAACTAGCCCTTCTTCTCGGGGTTCTTGCAAAAACCCCGCCCCATCGCCTTCGGCAACGGGGCCCCACCCTAAAAACCGCTTCGCGACGAAACAGGGGTTTCGAGCCGGGAAC
>JAUVCD010000704.1 GCA_030590865.1 Myxococcales bacterium
GGACGTCTTGAAAGGCTCGATGTCTCGGAGCTTGGTCGTCAGCGCTTGCTGCTCCGCGTCGTCTTGCCACAGCAGAAACCCATGATCTTCATCGGCTGCTGGCACCCCGGGATTCAGCACCACGGTGCGGCGCAGCACGACCCCATTGGCTCCCGCCCGCACCTCGAAGGTGAGGGGCATGTCTTCATCAGCGAAGATGTCGCTCGCCACCAGCGGCGTGCCATTCCAGGTCTGGAAGGCGCCATCCTCCACCCGAAAGGACACGGGCTCCGAGTTGGTCAGATTGGCGAAGGCGAGCTCAACGCCAGCGGTCAGGTAGGTGGTGCGAGGCCAGAGGACCGGCACGTGGTAGGTCTTGAGTGGTGTGGTGTAGAACTGCTCTCCTTCCGGCGCGGACAGCTGAATGATCGGGGTGAGCGGATTGACGCAGATGAGCACGCTGTGACCGTCCGACGCTCCTTGTCGATGAGGGTCCACACCCGCTTCGGTGATCAGGGGCACGTCATTGTCCCAATAGGCGAGGCTGTGCCATTCGTTTCCGAAGGCATCCTGCTGGCCATAGCCAAAGCGCTCAATCGTGTCTCGTGGTGACGACCCCCATGAGCCGCCATTATCGCCCAGCGCGCCGAGCACCGGCTCGCTGCCGTCGTAGGTGAGCGTGCCAAAATCGAACGGTGTGCCGTAGCGAGGCGCGAAATCGGGCAAGCCGTCGCGGTCACCAGAATAGGCGTGGGACTGCATGTCCCGGTCGATCTTGAAGTGGATATCGCCTTCGTCGCCTGACAGCGGCACTCCATCGGGGCCTGACGCGCCGAGGATTCGGGGGATCTCATCGGTGTCCAACAAGATGGTGTTGTGCTCGTTGTGGGCCAGCGCCAGGCTGACCGGGGCCTTCAGGTAGATGAGTTGGTCGGCGATGGCCGAGTCGTGATAGGTGCTCTCCACCGCCCAATCGACGCCGTTATCGCCGGTCAATCCCAGGGAGATGCCCGACTTTCGGTTGGCCAGGGCCGCCCAGTCGGCAGGCGGATAGCTGGTGTAGGGTTCGTCATCCGAGCAGCTGCAACAGAGCAGCGGGACCAGCAGCAGAAACCCGGGGAGACTTGGATTGAGGCCGGTCGATGACACGTGGAAAACCCTTCGTTGAGGCGAGACAATCAGGCTAGCAGGCGGGCGCGACGAGGTGTAGACAGGCGCCATGGCCTTCAAGCTCGTGGTGCTCGACTTCGATGGGACGTTCACCGACGCTGAGGCTGAAGCGGCGGGGTTCGTCGAGGCCTTCAAGGCCGACGTGTTCGACCTGTTGGGCCGCGATGTCAGCCAGGCCTGGGCACAGGAGGAAGAGGCGCTACGGGCCAATCCGAGTGATTATGGGTGGAGTAACGATGGGGTGATCGCGGCGCCGGCCAATGCGGATCCCTACCTGCGGGTCACCGTCATTGCTCAGAACCTCTGCGATCGGTTCGCCATTCTGCGAAGCCCGGCGACTCGCACTGAGGTGTTGGAAGCTCTCTATCGCAAGTGCTACGGGCTGACCGAGTCGGTGCCCCGTCCTGACGCCAAGGACGTGCTCGAGACCTTGTTAGACCACCAGCTGCCGATTGTCGTCGTGACCAACTCGCGGGCCGACACGGTGCAGGCCAAGATCGACGGTTTGGCGCTCCGAGGTGGTGACCGTCTGACGGTGATTGGAAACGCCCGCAAGTTCGTCATGGCGTCGTCTCCTCGGGACGAGCTGTTCGATTCACTGGACGACCTGGCGGTACCGGGGCTCGAGCGCCGCAAGGTCGCGGTTCGGCGTGGCCATTACTACGATGCCTTGAAACGTTGCTGGCAAGAGACCGGCAGTACGGCCGCCGAGACGCTGGTGTGTGGCGACATCTTCGAGCTCGATCTGGCTTTGCCACTGACGCTTGGCGCTCACGTCCACCTGATCTGGCACGATGAGACGCCGCCCTACGAGGTTGCTTTCGTCGACCAACACGAGCGCGGTGGCAGCTCGCGCGAGCTGGCCGGTATCTTGGCGAGGCTGTGATCCCGCGGTCGCGCTAGTGAAGCTCGAGCAGTTCGACGTCGAACACCAGCATGCCGCGAGGCTGATCCGGTCGCGGGTTGTCGCCGTAGGCGAGCGACGTCGGGACCCAGAAGCGCAGGCGATCGCCCTCGACCATCAGCTGTAGTCCCTCGGTGAGGCCGGTCACCAGCGCGTCGACTCGCAGCCGCACCGGGCCGTCGTCACGGGTCGTGTCGAACTGGCGGCCTGCGGTCGTCCAGCCGCTGTAGTGGATGAGCACATTGCTTTCCTCGGTGGCCTTGATCGTCCCGTCCCCTTTGGTGAGCACCAGATACGACAGCCCCGAGGCGGTGGTGATCGAGTCGACCGGCGGGCCATCAACGTCCGCTGGTGCGCTGCCGTCCCCTTTGCTGTCCGTCCCCTGAGTCGCAGTCGAGCTGGGTGTCTCGCTAGGGTTGGCAGCTCCGTCCGAGTCCTTAGGGGCGACCTCCTCGGAGGTCGACTCGGTCGGTGGCGATTGGGGTGGTCCTTCGGGCGCTGCAGAGCAACCGCCGGCGAGGGCGAGGGCGAGCCAAGGAGCAACCTTGTGAATCATTGGTGTCCAGGGGCCTAAACCATGCCGCGGGCGGTGGGAACCGTCGCGGAGCGGCACGGCCCTTGCTGTTAGGATGCCCACGGAACACGACCAACCCGGCCGGCGCTGGTGGGAGCCTCAAGCTCATCGGTTCCAGGCCAACCAACGGAGGACCTCACATGACTTTGTGGCTACGACTAACTAGTGCGGTGATGGTGGCGACTGCCGCCCTGATGCTGATGGCTTGTGGTGACGACGATGCCGACGATTCGGCTAACTGCGTCGCTGGCGCGGCCTGCGTGTGCGACTCGGACTGTAGCGAAACCTGTGGCGGCGACGGCTCGGGCTGCGCCTTCGACTGCAACGGCGGAAGCTGCAATTTCAGCTGTCCAGGTGGTGGTTGCGAGGCGAGCAGCAACGGTGCGACCGCGGTCACCCTCGATTGTCCCGGCGACGGCTGCACCCTGACGTGCACCAATACCGACAGCTGTCGCATCACCGGGTGCGGGGCCAATTGCATCCTCAACTGTGGCGGCGCAACGACCTGTGAGTCGAGCTGCGACATCACGGAGGCTTGCCCCACCACCCCGTAGTTCAAGACGCTCCCAACCGAAGGGCGGCTGTGGTGGCCCCACCGCTGCCGCCCGAGCCCCAACGCCTCCCCCAGCCGCCTGTCACCTTGGCTTCACGGCGGGGTGGGGACCCTGGCAAGGGCAGTTAACGGTTTCCGGCGTGGCCGTTTGAGACACCGAGCGCGGCTCCTCGGTGTCGCCGGTATCGTTGGTGGTGTAGCCGCTATCGTGGTCGTAGCACTGGGTGCCGTGCTTGGCGCCGGACTGGCAATGGGTCTTGGCGGGACAGCCGGTGGCCAGCAAGGTGAGCAGGGCAGCGCCCACGAGTTGGGGAGCCTGATGACCACAGGGTAGCGCCAGCTCGCCGTGCTCCAGGCACAGGCCGAGCCCAAGCACGAGTCGCCCGAGGCTGCAGGTGCTTGGGTCGGGGTCGTGCTTCGCCCCTGAGCCCGTGGCCAGGGGCCGGCGTATACTGTCGGTATGCTACGGGCTTATCGTTATTCCTTAGTTGTTCTCCTCGCCGCGCTGCCTGCCTGCAGTGACGACAGCTCGACCAGTGGTCCTGGTGGGACTGGCGGGACCGGGGGACAGGGTGGCGGAACCGGCGGCTCCGGCGCTCAGGGCCTGACCCTCGATGTGACCTACGGAGAAGATGGGATCGCCCACGGCAGCCGTGATTCGAGCACCGACGCCATCTACGCCGGCGCCCGGCAGACCGACGGCGCCATCCTCTGTGCCGGCACCACCCTCGCCACGGGCTACCAGAGCGAAGCCCTGCTGACCCGTTACACTGCGACCGGCGACCTGGACACGACCTTCGGCAACGAGGGCTTCGTGTTGTTGCCCATCGGCGACATGGCCCAGATCACCGACATCGAGCCCCTCTCTGACGGGGGTGCTGTCGTCGCGGGCACGGCGTTTCGGATCGCCGAGTTTCACGCCTTCGTGGCTCGGTTGGACGCCGCGGGCGTCCTCGATACGAGCTTCGGCGACGACGGCTTCTTGCTCGTCGAAAACCGCGCCGGTGAAGATCACGCTGCCCTCGCCCGGTCGAGCTCGGGCAAGCTCGCCTTGTTCGTGACGCCCGATTCAGGATCCGGCGTGTGGCTCTGGCAGCTCGACGAAGGGGGCCAGATCGACGCGAGCTTCGGCGAGGCGGGGCACGTGTCCGTCCCAGGCGATGCCCCGCGGGACGTGATGTACCTCGCCGATGGGAAGATCTTGGCGCTCACCGGCGAGTCGTCGAGCTCGACGCTGCAGCGCCTCGAGGCGGGCGGCTCGGTCGATACCAGCTTCGGCGATAGCGGCTCAGTGGACGTCCCCATCGACCCCTACGATCTGATGGTGGATGGCTCCGGGGCGATCCTCGTAGCCGGCGGCGAGTACGCCGCCCAGCTCTTCAAGGCGACCGCAGACGGCACGCCGGACGCCGCCTTCGGCACCGACGGTGTGCTCGGGGTGACGGTCGGCTCGTCGGGGAGCGATTCGTTGACGGCGGGTGCGTGGTTGCCGGGCGGCGACATCGTCGTCGTCAGTGCCAACGTGTC
>JAUVCD010001061.1 GCA_030590865.1 Myxococcales bacterium
CGGCTCATCGGACGGCGCCGAGGCCCCAAGGGATGTGATCAATCATCAGCCGCCAGGGGCGCGCGGAGACCGCAGCGCCCGTGCACGGGTGACGCGCTCACCGAGCGCGTCGGGACCCGAAACCGTGAGCCGTGCAGGGGCGACGCGCGAAGCGCGTCGGGACCCCAAACCGTGAGCGAAAGCGAACGAAAGCGAGCGAGGGCCGGAAACTAGTTCGCGGCGACCCCAGGGGTGAAGCTCGTACCCGAGCCCATGGGGTCGAAGGTGAGCCGCATGCCGGCGCTGAAAATGCCGTAGCTGCTGACCTCGCCGCTCGTACGTACTCCGATGTCCGTTTCGACGTAGGGTCCAAAACCGAACAGCGGATCAGGGTACCAGTCGCCCCCGATGGCTAGCTTGGCCACATCGATGGCCAAGACGGCCTCGTTGCCCGAGTCCAAGGACAAGATGGTGTGGCGGTATCCGAGGCCGTAGCTGACCCAAGGATTGAAGGCGAAGCCCTGGGTGAGGTGAAACATCAAGCTCGGACCCACGTCGATGCTCCACAGACCACAGGACGAGCAGTCGGTGGCGCTGCTGGTGCTGGGGCCATAGGCGAAGCCACCGTCCACGATGTTCAGAATCAGGTAGCGGGTCAAGCCGACGCCGAGGTGGCCGTGGAGCGTGCCGCCAGCATCGATGATGCCTATCTCTGGAATGGTGGGGTAGATGCCAGTGGATGGCGCCCAGAGCCCGCCAGCGACGGATAGCAGCCAGTGGCCGCCTCGAAGATCGGCGGCCTCCGGCCGAGCGACGGGTCGATCGGGGTCGTCGGTTTCAGGGGATGGGGTTTTGTCGTCGTCGGCCAGCGCCCAGCCTGGGGCAAACAGGCCCGGGACGAGCACTAGGATGGCGGTGGCGACTGCAAGATTGGCCTTCACAGCCCATCGAATGCCCTGACCGCTATGACGCGTAAATGGAAATTGTCCTGCAACTGGCCGGGTCTCGTGACGATGAGCGGTAGGAGGAATGGTGATGGGACAAGCCCGGGGATGTCTGAAGGTGGCCGTGAGTCACAGGGAGCGCCGCCGATCATTGCGGCCCGCTGGGGCGAGGAAGGTCGAGTCACGGGACCCGTTGTGGCATGGCGCCTCGGCAGCGCGAGCCTCAGGCGATCGTCTTGATTCGGCCTTCGATGCACTGCCAGGCATGATTGGCGATGCGCCGGTGATCTGGCGGCTGGCACGACTGGTGCGCAAGGTGGCGCCCCTGCCGCTCCCAGTGCTGATACGAGGCGAGTCAGGCAGCGGCAAAGAGTTGGTGGCCAGTGCTCTCCATCAATGCGGCCCGCGCCGGGATGGGCCCTTCGTAGCCATCAACGGAGCTGCCGTCTCGGACACGCTGGGCGCATCGGTGTTGTTTGGTCACATCAGGGGGGCGTTCACTGGTGCGGCCACGCGGCGCCAGGGGGCGTTTCGGCAAGCTGATGGAGGCACCTTGTTTCTCGATGAAGTCGCCGCCTTGTCTGGTCAGGTCCAAGCGGCCCTCTTGCGAGTGGTCGAAGACGGCATGGTGCAACCGATGGGTGACGACCGCGCTGCACCGGTTGCTGTGCGCCTGGTGGTAGCGACCTGCGAGCCCCTCGCCAAGATGGTCGAACATGGGCAGTTTCGGGGGGACCTCTACCAACGACTCACCGGTTGCGTGCTGCGCGTTCCACCGCTGAGGGAGCACCTTGGCGACTTGCGCCCCTTGTCAGAGCACCTCCTGGACGGTTTGCAGATGGGTGCCTACGGGATCGACGATGACGCGATTGCCGAGCTGGTCACCTACCCGTTTCCGGGCAATGTGAGAGAGCTGCGCAACCTGCTGGCCCAGGCGGCGCTGTGTTGTGAAGGGACTACGATTCGCGGTGCTGACGTTGTGGCGGTGCTCGACGAACGGCTGCCGAACCGTCGCAGAAGGTTGCAACCCGCCCATGCGCTCACCCTGCTTCGCCGGGCCAA
>JAUVCD010000397.1 GCA_030590865.1 Myxococcales bacterium
ATGGCCCGGCACGTCTTGCCCATCGCGTCCAAGGGGCGCCGAGCGTCGAGGCGTTCGCTCACGAGCACCTGAGGGACGTGGGACATCGCCTTGCTCGCCAGCTCGGATAGCGAGCGCTGCTCGGACACCAGGATGGCCAGCACCTGAAGGGCAGCGACGATGCCGTCGCCGGTCGTCGCGTGGTCGAGGAAGATCAGATGCCCCGACTTCTCACCTCCGAAGCGGAAGCCGCCTTTGCGCATGCGCTCCACTACGTAGCGGTCGCCAACGGGAGTGCGAACCAGCTTGCCTCCAGCTTTGTGGATCGCATGCTCGAGCCCGAGGTTGCTCATCACCGTAGTGACCAGTGTCTTCTTAGGCAGCTTGCGAGCCGCCAGCATTCGGGTGGCACAGAGCGCCATGATCACATCGCCGTCGACGACCTGGCCCCGTTCGTCGACGATGATCACTCGGTCCGCATCACCGTCCAAAGCGATGCCGAGGTGGGCGTGGCGCTTCACCACCTCGGTGGCCACCAGATTGGGTAGCAATGCGCCGGTCTTGTTGATGTTCCGGCCGTTGGGCTTCACGCCGAGGGTGAACACCTGGGCACCCAGCTCTTCGAAGACCGCCGGAGCGACGCGGTAGGCCGCTCCGTGGGCCGCATCGACCACGATGCGGATGCCCTCCAGCGTGAGCCGAGCTGGAAAGGTCGATTTGCAGAACACCACATAGCGTCCCTGGGCATCGTCCACCCGCACTGCGCTGCCCACGGCCGATCCGCTGACCACCTGGGTGTCCACCGTGTCCACAGCGAGCAGCTCTTCGAGCCGGGCTTCCACGGCGTCGTCTAGCTTGTAGCCGTCGGCACCGAAGATCTTGATGCCGTTGTCGGCGTAAGGGTTGTGGCTAGCGCTGATCACCACGCCTGCGTCGGCCCGCATGCTGGTGGTGAGCTGAGCGACTCCCGGGGTGGGCATCGGGCCACAGAGCATGACGTGCCCCCCCATGGCGCAAATCCCCGACGCCAGGGCCGTCTCGAGCATGTAGCCGCTGAGTCGCGTGTCCTTGCCGACGACGATGCGCCCGCGGCGGCCGGCGCTCTTGGAGATGAAGGTGAGCGCACGCCCCAGCCGGAGGGTGAGCTCAGGCGTCATGGGGTGCTCGTTGGCGACACCGCGGATACCGTCGGTGCCGAACAGTTGCCTGGCGGGAGGCGGGCTGTCAGCGGCGGTGGGAGAGGACGATTTGGCCACCATGGAAACGACTGTCTACTTCAGGATTATCCCCCCAGGGCACGCGGACTCGAGGATTGCCCCCGCCGGGCACGGTACCACACCTCGGCTGGGCCGGTTGCCGCTACAGCGGCACGATGACGTCCCGTCGTTGCTTCAACAGCGACGCCCGTATGGCGCCGACCAGGAAGATGGACCCGGTCACCAAAATCGTGTCACCTCGCTGAGCCAGGCGCAGCGCCATCGCGAGGGCCTCCTCGGGCCCAGCGGCGATGGTCCCTTTCGCGGCCTGGGCGAGCGAGCTGGGCGGTGCGGGCTTGCGGCCCGCCATCTCGACTAGCGGTTCGCAATAGATGCGCTGCCGAGCGAGGGGCGCGAGCCGGGCGAGCATGCCTCGCCAGGGTTTGCCATCCATGGTTCCGAAGACCAACAGGGTGCGGCGGGGATCGAGGTTGCCGATGGCCGTGCAGAGGGCAGCGACGGCTTGCTCGTTGTGCGCGCAGTCGAGCAAGACGGTGCGCTCATTGTGGCTGAGACGCTCCAGTCGGCCAGGCCAGCGGGTGGCGGCGAGGCCCGCTGCGAGATGGTCCGTCAGTGCCGGAACTTGGTCTGCTACCTGCCACACGACGCCGGCGGCCACCGCGGCGTTGTGAGCCTGATGGGCGCCCTCCAAGCCAGGTTGGGTGACCACGGTGCGGCCATCGGGAGCGACGAGGCGTAGCGAGCCAGCCGCCGCGCTTTCGATGCGGATGGCGGCGTGACCTAGGTCCTCGACCTCAGCTCGGTGACCGTCTTGGTCGCCCACCACTTGCCAGATCGGTGCTTGGGCGCTGACCTCGCGGGCCACGCGCGCGATTCTCGTCAGGGCCTCGCCATCTATGGGGCCGAGCACGGCCGGCACGTCGAGCTTCAGGATGCCGGCCTTCTCACCGGCGATGTCGGCGATGTCGTTGCCGAGAAAATGCTCGTGGTCGTGACCGATGCTGGTGATTGCCGTGGCCAGGGGCCGGGGCAAGACGTTGGTGGCGTCGAGCCGTCCGCCGAGGCCTACTTCGAGAATGGCCAGGTCGACCTGCGCCTGGTTCATGGCCAAGAAGGCCGCGACGGTCAAGGTCTCGAAGAAGCTGAGTCGTGGCAGATCGTCCCGGAGCGCTTCGGCGAGTACGGCGGTGAAACGCCGATCGTCGATCGGGGCGCCATCGATGCGGATCCGCTCGTTGAAGCGGCTGAGGTGGGGTGAGGTGAAGAGCCCAGTGCGCAGCCCCGCCTGGCGGGCGATGGCCTCCAGCATGGCGCAACAGCTTCCCTTGCCGTTGGTGCCGGCGACGTGCACGACCGGCAAGCTAACCTGGGGATCGCCCACGGCAGTCAGTGCCTCGGCCACGCGCTCGAGGCCGAGCTTGGCTCCTTTGTCGGCGCGGGTGAGCAACTCGTCGAGGAGGGCGGCGAGATCAGCGCGCCCTGGGTCGCCCAGGTTGTCGACCCGCCAGGTCACGGGATTGGGGCGTCACCTGCGGGGCAGAGATGGCCGAGGACGGTGCTGATCCGGGCCTTCATGTCCAGCCGCGAGCAGACGAGATCGACCATTCCGTGGTCGAGTAGAAACTCAGCGCGCTGGAAGCCCTCAGGCAAGGTCTGGCGGATGGTGTTCTCGATGACCCGGGGGCCGGCGAAACCGATGAGAGCATTCTGCTCGGCGATGTTCACGTCCCCGAGGAAGGCGAAGCTGGCCGCGACGCCGCCGGTCGTCGGGTGGAGCATGCAAGACACGAAGGGGATGGCCTTGGCTCTCAGCCGCTCCAACGCTGCTACGCTCTTGGCCATCTGCATCAGTGATAGGATGCCTTCTTGCATCCGTGCACCGCCGGAAGCTTGGAGCAGCACGACTGGGAGCCTCTCGGCGGTGGCTCGCTCGAACAGGCGAGTGATCTTCTCTCCAACCACCGAGCCCATGCTGCCGCCCATGAATTGGAAGACGAAGCAACCGAAGGCGATGGGCCGCCCGTCTAGACGGGCTGAGCCGATGTCGATTGCTTCGTTGTGACCGCTCTTTTTCTGGGAGGCAGCGATCCGGTCGATGTAGGGCTTGTCATCGGTGAACTCGAGCGGATCGGCGGGTTGCAGATCCTCGTCCCACCGGTCGAGTTGCCCGTCGTCCAGCATCAATTGATGCCAAGCTGGAGCCGCTAGCTTGTGGTGGTGTCCGCACTGTGGGCACACGCCGAATCGAGTGGTGAGCTCATCGGCCTTGTGGGTGGTCCCGCAGCCAGCGCACAGCTTGAACACCCCTTTGCCGAGGGTGCGTTTCTCGCTGGCGTCGGTCGTTGGTGCAGTTTTTTCGGGCCAGTTCCAGTTCATGGTGGCGAGACCAAGGCGATTAGCTGGCGCCGGGCCCCCTGTCCAGCCCACTGTCCAGGTCGTCGGCGATGGGCGCCAGGTTCATTTCGGTGACCGCTGGGGCGATCATCAGTGTCGGCTCCGCGATTCGCTGCAGATCGGTGGCCGCAGCGCCTGGGGCGAGCTCGACAATCAGCAGCCCCTCGGCGGTCACGTCGACTACTCCGAGGTTGGTGAACAGGCGAGCGGCGCGGGCCGCTGGGCTGCCTGTCAGCTGCATTACGATCGGTCTGGTGCCGGCAGCGGCCAGCGAATCCAGCCTTTGCACCACTGCGAGCACCCGCGACGCAGCGACGGTGCCCGTGCCCTCCGCTGTCAGCTCTCCCTCGTTGGTGATCTGCGCTGTAGCCACCACCGCAACCTCGGCGTCGGACGGTCGCGCCACCGTGGTCGTCAACCTCGGTAAGGCGGTCCTGAACGGCTCAGCGAGACCGTCGTCGAGCCACACGCGCCGAACACCAGCGAGCTCACGGCCGACCCTGGCGGCCAACTGGGTCAGCGAGATGGGCACGATCTCGACTCCCTTTCAGCGCCCTTGCGCCGCGCCCCTGCCAGCTGGCCACAGGCTCCGCCAACGTCACGACCCCGTGGCTGGCGTAGCAAAGCCGTCACCCCACGGGCGTGCAGCCGCCGCACAAAGGCGTCGATCCGGTCATCGACAGGCGAGGAAAGATCGCTTTGAGGACCAGGGTTGGCGGGGATGACGTTCACCCGGGCGGGGATGTCCCCCAGATAGGCTGCCAACCGATCCGCGTCTTCGAGGGCGTCGTTGAATCCGGCAAAGAGGGCGTACTGAAACAGCACCCGTCGCCCAGGCGGCAAGCTGTCGACCAGCGCCCTGCGAAGGGTCTTTAGGTCGAAGCGCCGATTGATGGGCATGACCTCGTTGCGTCGTTCATCGTCTGGTGCGTTGAGGCTGATCGCAAGCTCTGCCCGGGTGTCTCGAAAGAAGGCCGCGAGCTTGTCGGCCACGCCGGCGGTGCTCACCGTGATGTGCGACGGCGGGATCGCGAAGGCTTGCTGGGTGGCCAAGAGCGAGATGGCACGGGTCAATTCGCCGAGATTGTCGAGCGGTTCCCCCATTCCCATAAAAACGATGTTCGAGACTGGGCGTTCGAAGTGCTCAGGTGCGCGCTGCTGCTCACCGGATCGCTCACTGGGGCTCTCATCCTTCCGTTCCAGCGCAGCGTCGCGGCGCTTGGTCAGTCGCTTGTCTCCAGGACGGTCGGGTGTGCCAGGCTCACACATCCGTCGTGCGATCCGATACTGATCCACTATCTCGGCAGCGGCGAGTTGTCGTTGCAACCCCAGGGTGCCGGTCTCGCAGAAGGTACACCCGCGGGCGCAGCCAACCTGGCTCGACAGGCACAGCGTCGTGCGTGCCCGGTCGCGACCGGCTTGTGCAGGAATGATGACCGACTCGAACAAGGCGCCGTCCCGGGCCCGCAGCAATAGGCGCTCAGCGCCGTCTTCAGAGGGGGCCCGCTCGGCAATCTCCAGCTCGATGCGTGGTGAAAGAACGAGCAGGGCTGGGCGCGCCCAGCGGCCGATCCCCCCGTCCCGCAGAGCGTCGTCGTCCCACGGTGCATCGCCTTTGTGATCGCCCGCGAAAGCATGATGGAACGCCTTGGCCGCCGCCCGGCGAGCCCGTGCCGGGGCGCAGTTCGAACTCGCCGCAATGTGCTCCGCTAGGGACGTCACATCGTGGTCGGCGAGCAGGCGAGAGGCCCGGGTGTCGAGTGAGGGCAGCGGTTGCACGTGGGGCGAAAGAACTAGCACACCACTGGAACATTCGCCTTATTGTAATAATAGTTATGGCAATAATGTTATCGCTAAATTGTCCCGGCGAGCCGAGAATTTTCGTTTGATGCGACGTTTTCAGGGTTTGGGGAGAACCTGTGGATAAGTCTGTGACGAAGAAAAGCGTCCATTCTGCGATGTTTTTGTTTGCAAATAGGACAGATATCGACGACATTCATTAGTGGAAGTTCCGCGGCACATCAGGCCAACGAATCCTTCCAGACGCAGAAGCCTCTCAGGGGACTGCAACCGTAGGCGGGGACGGCGAGTTCGAAAGGGCTCACCATGCTTGCTTGGGTTGACCCAGCAAGGTTCGGACCATGTCATGGCCGGGCTGTCGCTGGTGCCAAAGGTCTCGTGAGCAACAGACCAGCAGCGGGATAACCAAAGCTGGCCGGTTGTCACCCCAGGTTCTCGGACCGGGGCTGGAGGTGGAAGGCACCTCGGGTGCGGTTGACCATCGTCGTTTTCGCGAGTGGTGGTGGGAGACGGCCCTACAAGGCTCATCGGGCTTCGGCTCGGCGGGTCGGGCTGGTTGGCTCTCCGCGAGGAGAGGCCGGATTCCGTCCGGTTACTGTTCACGGCTTTTTCCAGGTTGTGAAGAGTGTCAGCGAGCGACAAGAGGTGTCCGGAACGAGCAGGTTGGGGAATATCCACTTCGGCGCGCGGACGTCGAGGCGGGCGTCAAGGGTCCTTCGGGAGCCTGACTAACCTCTGAGCTGTGGCACTCCGGCTGGTACCGCCTGCAAGGGAGGTACTGCTCGCTACGCGGTGGCTTGCCATCGCAAATGTGGCGAGGTCTGACGGATCGGTGGTTGTGCTCGTGGATCACGGACATTGCAGAAGTTGACGAACGGCACGTGGCCCCTGAGCTCCGGTGAAAGCTGGGTGGTGATTGGGTCTAGCGCGCAGAACCTGCGGGTGAACGCGTGTCGGAAGCTGGGTTGAGGCGGCAAAGCCGAGGCACCAGTGGCGGCCCAGGCGGCCGCGGTCCAAGCGCCAGCACGGACCGTGGGTTAATGGGATTCGTTGACGGAAGGCGCTTCGGGCCTGGAAAACAGCGGCGTTGGCGCGTCGCACGTGGAAAGGGCTCTTGGTGTTGCTGAAACGAATCGGCGTGAGCTGGTTCGGGCAGGTAGCGCGACAGGGAGCGTCAGTGACCAGACCTCGCGGCTTGCGCCGGGCCGAAAAATCCCAGTGCAGGTCATGTTCGCACCAGCGCGTGTCGGACAGCCCTTGCGGGCAGCGGTGGTTCATGGTCGCAGCTGGTGAGCGCAGCATCTACTGTGCCACCACTTGAGGTCGGAGATGCCGTTTTTCGGCTATTCGGCGCCGTCGCGGACGGCGTTGGTCCGACGGTCGTACAAGCGTGCGGCCCAAGGGGCAGCGGCGGAAGCGTCGGGCGGGACGGTGTAAGCCCAACGCTCGGGAATGGAAGGATCCTGAGGGTACTCGTTGACAATAAGTCGGCTGCAGAGATTGGTAAGAGGTGCCTTCTTCTGGTGGGCAGGCAGCGCTTTCGGGCGGTGTCGGTACGACGAGGAGTAGCGAGGTGTGGCAACCCATCACCGTGACGGGCGGGGTGCTGCAGGTCGTCAAAGGGCGTTCAGGTTACTAGGAAGCTCCACGACAGTTGTTCATCCAAGTAACCGCTTCCGGTCGAGAGATCGGAATCGATCCAATCAAAGGCGTTCTGGGCAGCGCGTGTTGTGAGCTTTAACCGGCGAGCAGTACAAGCGGTCCTGGCTCGAATGGTTGTGCCATCCCATTGCTTCGGTAGTGGGGCGGTGCGCGAAACCGCGGCGCGGAAGCCGCGGGGTCAGGCTAGGCGGGCGACAGGGGATGCCAGAGCTTGTGGCGGTACTGGTGGCTCTCCCAGCTGAAAGGCGCAGAGGGTCGAGGGTTGGGTGCAAACCCACATCCTGCCAGCCGCACGCAAGCGAAGCTCTCGTGGCGAAAAACCACGTCATCACCACTGTGTTGGGCGGCGCGAACCAACCTCACAGACGGGAAGTCGACGGAGTCCGATGATGCCAGAATGCGTCTAGTGCGCATGGCTGGCGGCGTGTAGCGGCCGAATACGCCGTTGAGGTGGGCACCGGAACCATCCACACGCAAGTGGAACCCCGTCGAGGGCGGCTCGGGCAACCGATGCCGCCCTCGAGTTATTTTGTGATGACGATTCGGCATCGGTTCATCGTCATTAGTGGCATGATCGCGGGGTGACTCTTCCGCCATGGCATGGTCAGCAGGCGTTGAGCGGCGCGGCCTATTCAGCCGTCGAGCTCGATGAGGATGACCGGCGAGTCTACGTGCTGGACCAGCGGCTGCTTCCCCTCGAAGAGCGCTACCGAATCTGCACCGACGTTGCTGGTGTGGTGACGAGCATCGGTGACATGGTGGTCCGCGGCGCGCCGGCTATCGGTATCACGGCGGCTTACGGCATGGTGGTGGCGGCGGGGGACGGAGTCACGCTGGAGGCGGCCGACTACCTGTCCCATCTTCACGGTGTCGGAGCGACGCTGATGGCGAGTCGCCCGACGGCGGTCAATCTGGCTTGGGCCGTGCAACAGGGCCTCGCGCTGGCGTCTCAACACCGGCAAGAGCCAGGGACAGAACGGTGGCAGCAGATGGCTGCTTGGGCTCGCCAGATCCATCGCGATGACGTGGCCGCTTGTCGTCAGCTGGGCCAGATCGGTGCCGCCTGTCTCGGCGACAAGACGACGGTGCTCACGCACTGCAACACTGGTGCGCTCGCGACCGGTGGCTATGGCACCGCGCTCGGCGTGATTCGCGCGGCTTGGGAGGCCAACAAGGACGTTCAGGTCTATGCATGCGAGACCCGTCCCTACTTGCAGGGAGCTCGACTCACGGCCTGGGAGCTGCATCGCGATGGCATCCCAGTCACCGTCATCAGTGACAGCATGGTGGGGCATTGCATGAGCCAGGGGCGCATCGATGCGGTGGTCGTCGGCGCTGACCGGGTCGCTAAAAACGGCGACGTGGCAAACAAGATCGGCACCTATGGGATCGCCTGTCTGGCCAAGCTACACGACATCCCACTGTACGTGGCGGTCCCTTGGAGCACCGTCGATTTGGCCACCCCCACAGGCGCGGACATTCGGCTCGAGGAGCGGGACCCGATCGAGCTCACCCAGTTCGCGGGGCAGCGTCTGACGCCAGCGGGCGTGGCCGCCTACAATCCTGCCTTCGACATCACCCCAGCTCGGCTCATCGAAGCGCTGGTCACCGAGAAGGGGGCGCTCGACCCTCGAGGACTCGATCGGGGAGGCTGCTGAGCCGGTGGCGGGCACGCTCCGCTGGTGGGACTCGTCGAGATAGTTGTCGCTTCCGCTTCCGCTTCCGCTGCGCGCACGAACCCGCGCGCGAGCCCGAGCCCGATCCGAGCCCGATGGTTTGGTGTAGGTCGGGGTCGGAGG
>JAUVCD010001031.1 GCA_030590865.1 Myxococcales bacterium
CATCGAGGTGGGGGACGGAGCAGCAGCAGCGCTTGGGTGTGGGGCCACGGTACGGGACCTGCGCACCGAAGGCCGGGTCGTGAAACGGGGCGGGCCGCTGCCGACCCAGGTGAAGCGAGCGGTGCGTTTGCGGGACCGGGACCGCTGCCGGGTGCCAGGCTGCGGACGGCGCCGCTACGTGGACGTGCATCACATCGAGCACCAGGCTGCCGGCGGGACTCATGCTCGGGGCAATTGCGTTGTTCTCTGCACCACCCACCATGGTCAACTTCACGGGGGCAAGCTGCGGGTCGAGGGCGACGCAGATAGCGAGCTGCAGTTCTACGACGAGGCAGGTGAGCCCATTGGCCAGCAGCGAGCATGGGTCGGCGCGCCCATGACCCAACGTGGGTCATGGCTCAAGGCGGCCTTGGGTGCCGGCGGCGACGGCAGCGACGACGACGACGGCGATACGGGCGCCCCAGAGGCCGGCGAGTCCCTGTTGCCACCCGAGGCAGCGCAGTTGCTCGCCACGATGGGCAGCCGCGGCGCTTGGCACCCCGATGCCCTCTGCCAGGCCACCGGCTTGGGTTACTCAGAAGTGTCCACGGCACTCTTGCAGCTATCGCTCGTCCGCAGAGTGAAGCAGACCTATCAGGGCTACGAAGCGGTGAGGTGAGCTCGAGCCGCAGGGGGCCGCAGGCGAGCGCCGTGCCTCGACGTCATCAGGCTCGCAATGCGCTCTTACCCTCGCGCGCGCCGTGTTTCAGCGCCTTCGCGGTCCCGAGGCGCTCATTCCGAGACTGCCCCTGTCGCAGACTCTCCTCAGCTAACAAGGATCATAGGGTCCGCAAACGCCACCGTTGCAGCTGTCGCTGTAGCAAACCTCGTCGTCGACACAGCTACCGCCATTATCTTCGAGAGCGTGGCAGGTGCCGTTGATGCAACGATGGTAGAGATCGCACTGCTTGGTCCAGCTGTCGGCGCAAGCCTCGCCTGCCTGGGGCAGCAGCTCGCAATTGCCATCGGTCGACTGGGCCGCAACCTCGCAGAACTGGCCAGCGGGGCACATATCAGGCGCCGCGAGATGGCAGGAACCGCCGCTATCCGCCGCCGCTACACACTCCGTCACCAGCGTGTCGGGCAACTCGAAAGAGATCACCGCGCAATGAGCGCCCGTCTGGCACCAGGGCCCGGTCATGATGTTGCAGCTGTCGCCCACCTCACCCACGAGCACCTCGGTGGCGAGGCTGCAGGTTCCCGGTGTGCCCGTCTCCTCGTCCTCGCCAAGACACAGCAGGCCGGGGGTGCACTCATTTCCCGAGCTGCCGCCGCAGGAGCCCCCCTGAACGGCCGGACTCACGCAGCTGCTCGTGCCCTCATCGCAGCGCAAGCCGTCCTGGCAGTGCTCGTCCTCGTCACAGCCCGTGCCGGTGCCGCCACGAGCGGTGCAGGTGCCGGGACACGACCCGTCGATCTCACAGAACAGATCGCCCACACACTCGACGTCGTAAGTGCAATCACCGCCCTCGGCCACCGACCCTGCGAAAGCCTCCTCGCACTCGGGCAGCGAGTTGCTGACCAGGGCGTCACAACCCAGCGCCGCCAAGGCGTCGAGACAGGCCTGGGCCTGGTGGCCATCATAGGTCGCGGTGCCTGCATCAATGGCATCCAACAGGGGCTCCAGGGACCCATTCGTGAAGCGCCTCTCCGCCACCGTGACGCAATCCTCACCGCCCATGGTCAGATCCATGAAGTCGCCGAGACAGTCCTCATAGGCGGCGCAAATCGCCTCGGCGACCTTCTCCGGAATATCCTCGAAGGGAATCGGCGTCCCACGGTCATCAACGTCGGTGCTGCCATCACACGAGCCAAGCACCAGCCCACACCCCAGAGCAGCGATCACAATGCCCTTTGATTCCATCTCTCCGCCTCCGTTGCAGGTGAGAATACCACGAAGACAAAGACACCCCTGGGGACGATCCCTAGGTGGCCACCAGCTCTTAACCTTCTTCGAGCTGGTGCTTCTGGAGCGAATTTCGGACTCAGGCCCTAAAGGGCGTCGATGATCGCATTGAAAGTCGGACTGGGACGCATCTGGGCTTCGGCCTTCTTCGGGTCCGGCAGGAAGTAGCCACCGAGATCGACGGGCTTGCCCTGGGCAGCCAGCAGCTCTTCGGTGATCTTGGCCTCGTTCTTCCCGAGATCCTCGGCCACCTTGGCGAAACGAGCCTTCATCGCCT
>JAUVCD010000293.1 GCA_030590865.1 Myxococcales bacterium
TCGGATCAGGGTCGACCGTGTCCCCTTCAGCAATCTCGAACTGGTAACGCAAACCAATGCCGACGACATTGGCCCGAGCGCTGTAGCTGCCACCGTTGACGTAGTGGGGCTCAGCCACGTTGGCCTCCAGCGGATTCAGCAACGGGAGCCTAGCGTCAGCCGGATCGACCTCGACATCGAAACCGAACACGTGGGCGTAGACCGCGTCGAACCGCCAGGCACCGACTCCGATGCTCGCTCCCAGCCCAAGGGTCACTTTGGGCATGTCCATGGTGAGCACCGACATATATTCTGCTGGGATGGCGCTGGTCTCGTAACTGGCACCGGTGCGCAGCCCGAGGGCCATGTCGTCAGCCACCTCGAGCTCGAGCTCCGCGCCGAGCCGCACCGAAAAGCTCTCGGTGAAATTGCGCGGGATCCGCTGCTCGGCCACCCGCATGGGGTCGGGAAAGCCTGGCAAGTTTCTCAGCTCGACGTTCTCAGGAGTGATGGTGATGTCGTCGTGCATGCTCCAGCCCTCGACCGACCCGTCCAGCTCGACCACCAAGGGGTCCCAAGGGCTGTACTGCACCCCGAGTCGGGCGCTCCAGGGCAGCTCGAAGGATACGCTGGCGTCCGCCCCTTGTTGCTCTACCGGCTCGAAGACTGCGCTCGATGGCAGCCGGCTGCGAACCTCGGCGGAGGCATTGACCCAATAGGGCAGTTGAAACGCTGCCCCGACGCGCCACTGGCGGTGTGGGAGCCACTTGACGCCCAGGTTGCCGCTCGGCGTGATGAGGGGCCCGGCGGTGAGCTGAGTGAGGGTGTCCCACTCCGGTTGCTCCGGAGCGCAGAAGAAACGGTCAGGCACGCAAGCACTGAACATGGTCGTGGTCACGAAACTGCCTACGAGCAGCTGCAGCCCTGCCCCAAGCCGCCACTCATCGGATGGAGCCCAACCGGCCCACAGGCCGATGATCGCCAGCATCGAGCCATCCATCGTAATCAGCGAGTAGCGGGACGGCGATGGCTCGCCATCCACCGTCTCGGGGTAGCTCGGGATGGCTGAGTAGGGCGCCTCGAAGCCAAGGGCCACCACCCACTGTGGATGAACCTGGTAGCTGCCCGCTACCGTTGGGATGGGAATGACGGCAGTGCTGCCTTCGACGGTGGGATAGGTCTGCTCCCACTCGGACACCACTTCGCCGGTATTGGGATCCCGCTGCTTGAGGATCGAGCGGCGCGTGTACTCAGTGGTGAAGTTCAGCCAGCTCGCATCGAGCAACAGCTGGGACCCCGCGTCGTAGACCCCGGCTGGGTTGTACCAGATGGCGCCCAGATCATCGGCTCCGGCGGTGAACGCGCCGCCCCGACCTAGCGGGCGCACCCCCCGTTCGGAGAAGTAAAGCCCAGCGGCCATGGCTGGCGCCGGCCACGACAGGCTCGCCGCGATGATCACCGCGGTCGCCCAGCGAGACGCTCCGCCGGCCCGCCTAGACCGCAAATCCCCACCATCGACGGGGCTGCTCCCCGCCGGTGCCCTTGTTGTTCCCCTCGTCACCTAGGTTCCGCCTCGCTCCTACGCCCGCGCCCTCAGTCTTGCGGTCGGTTCTGAACGATATAGTAGAGCTGGCGGAAGCCGCGAAAGTCACTGGTGAGAAATTCATCCAGCGTCTTCATCACGTAACGGTAGTCCTCGCCATCCAGCGGCGTGTTCATGGTGGCATCCACCCGGTGGATATCGGCGATCGCCTCGACCACGATCTCGACCGGCGTCAGCCCGGTACCGCCGTCAATGGGGGTGACCATCGAGGGAAGCACGTAGTCCAGCACGTGGTAGCGATCGTAGCGGTCCTCGCTCATCGCTTTGAGCACCTGGATCGTGCGGTCCGCACACCCTACCCCTTCGGCGTCATCGACCGGGTTGGCCAGATTGGCCACGGCATTGAAGATAGGTGCGAAATCGCCGTCAGCCTGCAGCAACTGCAGCAAGTCGGACAAAGAGGCCAACATGCCGTGCAGGGCGTCCGAGCTGCTGCCCGCCTGAAGCGCATAGGTCAAGAAGTGCTCGAGCTCCCGGCGGGCCGGCTCGTGGGCATTGATCTTGTCGGTCAAATCGGCGAGAGCTGCAAAAACTGGCCGGCTCAGCACATCGCTCAGCTTGCGCCCCAGCTCGTTGCTCGCCCATGAGCATCCGCCCCCTTGCTCGCGGGTGGGGCAGTGGTAGTTGAGCTGCTCGCGCAGCACCCCGAGTGCGGCAAGCAAGGTAGGCGAGATGGCCCGGTTGGCGAACTGAGCCGTCCCCCCTTCGCCATTGACCTGGAGGAACTGGTCGACCAGCTGTGACCGGGCGCGCTTCCACTTGGCCTTCCGCTGCTGGGCGGTTGGATCGCCGCTCTGGTCGAAGGTGGTGTCCATCTTGTGGAGCGCATCGGTGAACAACGTGTAGGGCGTGAGCTGCCCTTGCGGTGTGCCGTCGACCCAGGTGGCTGACGAGTTGCCGACCCGATCGGTCATCCCCACGCTGGCGGCATACTGCTGATCGAAGAGAACTTTGACCAGCAGCTCGACGATCTCAGCACCGTTGATGACCTGCCCAGCCTTGGGTCCTCGCTGGATGGTGATGTTCACCGCCACCGCTTCCTTGGCAAACTGGTGCATCGCCGGGATGATGTCGGACAGGAAGGCCTCGGCCAGCAGTGGCTCGTAGCGGTTGAGACCGGCAGCAGAACAGTAGCGCGGGTCGCTGGGGCTCGTGGCCGAGTCGCAATAGGGGCCGTGATCCTGGCCCGGCCAGTGGCGCCACAGGGTGCTGACGAGCTCGAGATAGTAGTTCTCACCCGTGTAGTCCGTCGCGTTGCACTGGGTCACGGCCTCGTCGCACCCCACCTCGGCGAAGACCTGCACGGCGGGCCGAAGGTACTCGAAGAAGCCGAGCCGTTCCCACCCGAAGATGGTCCCGCGATCCCGCATTCGCAACACGTCGTCCATGGCGCTGTTGGCGCAGTGATTCACCCCATTGTTGTTCTTGGGGCAAAGCGCGGGGGCGGCCGGCTCGGTGATGTTGGTGACGAACTTGTCGGTGTTGGTGCCGACGTTGACGAAGTCGTGATCCGGCATCTGGCCGTACTGGTCGCTCATTGCGCCGTAGTACAGCAGCCGGTGGAGCGCTGGCGCCGAGGGGTGCAGCGTCATCCCGGTGATGCCGCTAGAGTTCTCGAGGAAGGCGTCCTGAGAGGTGAAGCCTCCGATGAAATCGAGCAGCGCCTGAAGCACTCCGGACTTGATGACCAGCTCAGCGCGCTTCGGGTGATTGCTCGGCAGCTGGCTATCCAGATAGAAGGCCCCCACGTTCTCGAAGGTGTACAGCTCGCACTCGGTGTAGCTGCCGATGAGGGGCCAATAGATGTTGGCCGTGCCGGTGTAGACCGTGGCGCCTTCCTTGTTGCAGGTCGTGGACAGGTAGCCATCGTAGGTGAGCTGGGCTGATCGCTCCCACATCGACCGGTTGTCGCCGTTGAGAGGCTGGCTGCGATCGACCGGGTTGTGGGGATTAGCAAAGGCCGAGCCACCATCGGTGAGATTGACAGACGGTCCGTTGAGATTCTGCGGGTTGTAGACGTACTTGTCGCGCATCATCATAAATGCGCTGAGCGTCTCGCCGAAGTGGGATGACGGGGGACCGGTGATCAACGCATCCTGCCAGTGGGTCGAGACCATGACCGGATCGGCCGTCGCCGTGAGCAGCTTGGCGATCAGCCCAGGGTGCTGCACCATTTCGTTGAGGACCTGAGCCATCTCATCATAGATGGGGAGCTCGTAAGGGATCGCGGCCCGCTCCTCGAGGCCCTGGTCGGCGAGCACATCGTGGGCGTCGGCGATCTCCTTGATCCGCAACCCCGCACCCATCAGCCGGGCGACCGTCTGCTCGTGGTGGCCCACCAGCTCCATCAAGCCGAGCAACAGGGCATCCGAGTCGGGGTGGGCGAGGATCTGGCCAAAGGCATGCACCAGGTCGGGAATGGGCGACTGCTCCCCGACGAAGCGCTGATATTGCGTACAAGGCACGACATTGCCACCGATGGGACAGGGCTGGCCCTCGCCAACAATGGCCTCGGCGGTGTGATCGAACTGGGCCGGCTCCCGGGGGCCTGCCAAGAGGTGCATGCCAGCCAAGGCGTACATCAGCGTCTCGTGATCACTCATCCACGGCTCGGGATCGTCTTCCGAGCTGTAGCGGACCGGATCGAGCAGCGGAATCATGTCACGGGCCACCGCCCCCACCATCGTTCGAGAGGTGTCGAGGTAGCGGTAGAGGCCTGAGGTCGATCGGCCGTACTGGTCCACGTTGCTGATCGGCTGGCCCGGGATGCCGAAGGGCGTGTCGAGCACCAGGGGGATCCCAGCTCCATCGATGAACCTCCCGAGGGGATCGACATCGGCGTAGCCGTCGCCATTGGTGTCGGCGAAGGGCGCCAGGACCGTTCCCTGGACGCCAGGTTGGTTGCTTACTGGAACGATGAATCCGCGCATGTCCCGCATGCTGATGTAGCGGGGGGTCTCGTCGAAGGCCGCCGCATAGGCGTCGTCTTGGTCCAGCATCAGCGCGGCGGTGACCTCGAGCGCCGAGCGGGGCCGATTGGGCTGGGCCGTCGCCGGATCGACCGAGTAGGGGGGCAAGCCGGCGAGGGTCGGCTGAGTGGTGAGCAACTCGCGCTTCACCACGCCGAGCATCTGCTGCAGCTCGGGCACCGCCGTTCCATTGGGACCGAGCACATCCATTTGAGCGACCACGAAGGGCCGCATTTGCATGTAGGCCAAGAGCGTGCGGATCGCGCCGAGCCCGACGTTGAAGGGCCGATAGCCCTGGCGCCCAGCGATGCGCGACAGGGCCGCCCGCGCCCCGTCATCTTGTTCCAGGGCGTTGAACAACCTGCCGAGTGCGTCCGTCGTCGTCGGCATGGTCGGCGCGCCACCGGCGTCGAAGGGGTTGTCTTCGTACAGCTCGGTGATGTCCTGGGAGAAGCGCAGCAATGCGTCGTGCAGCCGAATCGTGTCGTCTGGGTTGGAGGTCGTGGGATCGGGAATGAGGATGTCTGGGAAGGCGGTGTTGAAGGCCCGGATCAACGCTGAGCGCCGCGCCCCCATCAACTCCAGCTTGGCAATGGACAGCTGTCGGGCACGGGTCGCCGTCTCGCCTTCAACCTCGGGCAGCACGCTGACGTCGACGACGTGGCCGTACTGGCCGTCACGGTCGAAGTGGCAAATGGAATGGTAGGAGGCGCCGATCAGATCCTCGGTAAATGAGCTCGCCCCTAGCCGGTCGCACATCATGCTGTAGATGTCGTCGCCCAGGGTGGCCTTCTGCGGGGCATCGCGCTCCGTGTCGATCCCGTGATCGCACGACGGCGCCAGGCTGACGGCGATGGCCAAAGCACCGGCTCGAAGGGGCACCAAGCGGAGCGGGGCGCGAAGCTGTCCCAGGATAGCTCTGAGTCGCTGCATGACGGCCAATCTATCCCAATATCAAAGGCATTTCGAGGGCTCTCCGCGGCTCGACGGCCCGCTCCGCCACCTGACGGCCCACCGGACAGCCCACCTGACGGCTTCCGGGGCGCTTGCAAAGTGTGGCTCGCCCCGGACTGACATCCCGCGGCGCGGTCATTATGATGCATGGCCATGTCCCCAAGAGACCCACGGGCCGGCGTGACCGCCGTGATCCTGGCCGCAGGCGAAGGCAAACGCATGAAAAGCAGCGACCCCAAAGTCCTGCACGAGATGTGCGGGCGCCCGCTGCTCGATTTCGTGGTCCAGGCCGCCCTCCAGGCTGGCGCGGACGACGCCATCGTGGTGGTCGGCCACGGCCGGGACGAGGTCACCGCTCATCTGACCGCGGCATTTGGCGATCAGGCGCGGACGACAGTCCAGTCCGAGCAGCAGGGGACCGGTCACGCCGTTCAGTGCGCTCTGCCCTCACTGAGCGGTGACGCCCAGGCGGTGTTGCTGCTCTACGGCGACACGCCGCTGGTGCAGGCCGACGACCTGCGAGCTCTGATCGCGGCCCGCAACGACGGCGACCACGAGCTCGGGATGCTCACCTGCCAGCTCACCGACCCCACGGGCTACGGTCGCATCGTGAGAGACGAAAGCGGCGCCATCGTCGCCGTGCGGGAACAGCGCGATGCCAGTGACGCCGAACGGGCCATCGACGAGGTGAACCCGGGCATGATGGTCGCCAGGATCGACTTTCTATCCGAGGCGCTTGCCACCCTCCGTCCCGACAATGACCAGGGAGAGCTCTACCTCACCGACATCGTGGCGGCCGCTGCGGCTCGCGGTACCGTCGCGAGCCAGCCGGCGGCGGCGGCGACGCTCGCTGGCGTCAACGATCGAGCGCAGCTGGCCGCTGCCGAGGCATCGATGTTCAACGTCATCGCCGATGGCCTCCGCAAAGGCGGCGCCACGATCCGCCAAGGCGCTCGCATTGACGCTGGCGTGCAGGTCGAGCGGGACGCCACCATCGAACACGGGGTGGTGCTCCGCGGCGCCACCTGCATCGGACCAGGTGCCCGCATCGACGTCGGCTGCGTCCTCGAGAATGTAAGTGTGGCCTCTGGCGCATACCTCAAGCCCTATTCAGTGTGCACCGACTCGACCATCGGTGAGAATGCTCGCGTGGGCCCCTTCTCCCATCTGCGGCCTAACAGCCAGCTGGACGCCGAGGTGCATGTCGGCAACTTCGTCGAAACCAAGCAGACTCACCTTCGCCGGGGCGCCAAGGCCAACCACCTGGCTTACCTCGGGGACGGAGACATCGGCGAGCAGGCCAACGTCGGAGCGGGCACCATCTTCTGCAACTACGATGGCTTTCAGAAACATCGCACGGTGCTCGGCCGGGGCGCCTTCATCGGCAGCGACTCCCAAACGGTGGCACCGGTCACCATTGGCGATGGCGCTTATGTGGCCACCGGGACCACGGTGACCCGAGACGTGCCGGCCGATGGGTTAGCCATATCGCGGGTCAGGCAGGACAACAAAGAGGGCTATGCGCCGCGACTCAAAGCGAGGCTGAAGGCGGCTGCCGCGCGAGCCAAAGCGGCTGCGAAGGACAAGCCCCCCAGCGACCAGTAACCGCCTCTGCGGCAGCGGTCCGGCACCGCGGAATCCTGTGAGACGACGCGGCAACCCCAATGGTGGTATCATAGGGAGAATCGCCCGTTGTCCAAGAGGAGCACCGCCATGACTCGAGCTTTTTTACGCGCGTCCGTGATCATTCTGGTCGGCCTCACGCCAGTCGTCGTGCCGCTGGCCTGTAGCGAAGACAGCGGTGGCGACACCACCAGCAGCTCATCGAGCGGCACCGGCGGAGCGGGCGCGAGCAGTGGTGTAGCAGGCGGAGGTGCCACCAGCACCGGTACCGCCGGTGGCGGCGGCACCGCCACCAGCAGTGGTGGCGGCTTTTTGGAGGCCGCGTGCCAAGGCCACGTCTACCAGTGCGGTGACACGATCGACAACGATAATGATGGGCTGACCGACTGGGAGGATCCGGACTGCCTCGGGCCCTGCGACAACACCGAGGACAGCTACTTTGGCGGCATCCCTGGTCAGAACGCTGCGCCCTGCAAAGCGGACTGCTACTTCGACCAGGACACCGGTAGCGGCAACGATGACTGCTACTGGAACCACAAGTGCGACGACAACGAGACGCCGCCAGACTACTACCCCGAGCCCGAGGAAGGCGATGGCTGCGCCCATGACGAGAACGTCACCATCGCGGGCACCGGTCTGTCCTGCGAAGAGCTGAAGGCCGAGCAGTCTCAGACGTGTCTGGACTTCTGCGGCCCCCTCATCCCGAACGGCTGCGACTGCTTCGGCTGCTGCGAGCTTCCCGCCGATAGCGGCAGCTTCGTCTACCTCGGCTCGATCGGTGCCAACGGAGACACGGTCTGCACTGAGGCTGAGGCCACCAACCCGGCGATCTGCCATCCCTGCGAGGTGGTGCCCTCCTGCTGGAACGACTGCGGCCACTGTGAGCTCTGCCTCGGCAAGACCACCTTGCCGCCCGATTGTTTCGATCCCGACGGTGGCGTGGGCGGCTCGGGCACCGGCGGCTCGGGCACTGGCGGCTCGGGCGGCGGGACCCAGTGTCCGCCGGGGCTGCAAGCCTGTGGCCTGCCGGGTCAGGATCCCTGCCCGACCAACTATTACTGCATCACCGGCTGCTGCATCCAGCTCCCGACCTAGCCTGCCAGCCCCCGGTGGCGCCAGGCCGCGGTCTGCCCGTAGACCGCTGATAGAGCTCCCAATCGGCAGGCCCCCCTTGGCGCCACGAGCCATCGGTGGTTAATCCGCGCGGTGACCCCCGAGCAGGCCATCGCTGAAGCCAAGGCGGGAAAGCTCCGTCCCATCTACGTGGTGACCGGCGACGATGCCCACCTCGTCCAATCGGTCACCAGCTCGATCCGCCAGGGCGTCGAGACCGGGCCGGCCAGTGGCTTCAACGACGATAGGTTCGTCGCCTCCGAGACCGCTGCTGGGACGGTGGTGAACGCCGCCCAGACCGCGCCGATGATGGCTCGCCAACGACTGGTGCTCGTCTCGGGCGTCGAGCGCTGGGACACCAAAGGCAAAGAGACCAAGCGCAAAGAGACCAAGCGCAAAGAGACCAGGCGCGCTGGACCACTCGACGAGTTGGCCGACTACGCCCTTGACCCCATGCCTTCCTCGGTGCTGGTCATCGTGGCGACCAAGATCAACGGCAGCCGCAAGCTCATGCGGGCAGCCAAGAAGGGCGGCTGGCTGGTGAGCTGCCAGTCGCCCTCCCAACGGGAGCTCCCTGGGTGGATTCGCAACCGGTGCACGACCCTGGGTCACACGATTTCGGGTCAGGTAGCAGCCGCGCTCGCCGAGTTGGTCGGTCCCGAGCTCGGTCCAGTCGCCGACGCGCTCGAGCGACTGTCGCTCTACGTCGGGCCGGGCGAGCCCATCACCGAGCAGGCGCTCACCGAGGTCGTCACCCGGGTTCGCCAAGAGACGGTCTGGGCGCTGGTCGACGCCTTGGGAGCCCGGGACGTCGGTGGCACACTGCGGGCCCTCGATGACGCTTACGACCCCCGGGACGGTGGGCTGCCGCTGCTCGGCGCTATCGCCTGGCGGGTCCGCCAGTTGCTCAAGTTCCAGGCGGCCATCACCCAAGGTGAGTCGCGAGAGGTCGCCGCCAAGGCCGCCGGGGTCCCCCCCTTTCGCGCCGACGCCGTCGCCCGAACCATTGCAACACTGTCCCCCCGCAAGCTCGAAGGCTGGCTGCTACTGCTGGCGGAGGCCGATTTGGCGCTTAAAGGCTCGCGCCGAGATGGCTCGGAGGTGCTGGCCACGATGGTCATAGCCATGTGCCGCTGATCTGCCCCGCGCGACGCCCCACCACACACCCCGCTTCGCTTGCGCTTCCGAGCTTGCAGGTCGAGTCGCGAGGTCGAGTCTCCGCTACGCCCTAGACCTCGATTTCCTCAGTCCAACCGTACTTGTCTTCCCCATCGCCGACCTGGATCGACGTCAGACCCTGATAAAGCGCGGTGCAGTGAGGCCCCGGTTTGCCATCGGTCAAGTAGACGATGTCCCGGCCCCGCAAGGTGATGGACTCGATGGGGGTGATGACCGCCGCAGTGCCACAAGCGCCAGCTTCGACGAAGTCATCGAGCTCCTCGATGGGCACCGAGCGCTGTTCAACCTGGTAACCAAGATCTGGCGCCAGTGTCCGGAGCGACAGGTTGGTGATCGAGCGCAGCACGGACGGTGATTTCGGCGTGACGTACCGTTGGTCTTTGGTAATTCCGAAGAAGTTCGCCGCTCCCAGCTCATCGACGAACTTGTGCTCTTTAGCGTCGAGGTAGAGCGCCTCGCCATAGCCCGCTTCCCTCGCCCGCATGGTGGCCCGCATACCGGCGGCATAGTTACCCGCAGCCTTGGCCGTACCAACGCCGAGCGGTGCGGCGCGGTCGAATTCCTCCTCCACGATGAGCTTGGTAGGCGTGAAACCGTGCTTGAAGTACGGGCCGACCGGAGTCACCAGAACCAACAGCATGTATTCGTCTGCCGGCCGCACGCCGATTCGCGCGCCGGTGCCGATCAGCAGCGGACGCACGTAGAGCGAAGCGCCGCAGCCATAGGGTGGAATGTAGCGCTGGTTCGCCCGAGCGGCGCGAAACACGGCGTCGCGAAACAGGGCCACAGGCGGCGACTCCATCATCAACGTCTCGGCCGAGTGGCTCATCCGTTTGGCGTTTTCGTCGATGCGAAAACAGAGCACTCGTCCGTCCTTCGCTCGGTAGACCTTCAGTCCCTCGAAGACCGCTTGCCCATAGTGCAGACAGGTGGCAGCGATGTGCAGCGGGAGGGTCTCCGATTCGGTCTCCACGCCCTCGTCCCAGCACCCGTCACGCCAGGTGTAGCGGACGTTGCCGTCGGTGGGACGATAGGCGAACGCCAGATTGGCGAAGTCGATGTCTGCTCTTGGGGGTACTGCCATGATCTCCCTCTCGCCGTGGGGGCGAAGTGCGCGAATCAACCGCCGAGGCGGCATCATCTGGTAGGTCAGCCTTCACAGCTCGAGCTCGGTGAAACGGCCAACCGGTGCTCGAGCTGACGACCCAACCGCAAGGGTAGCAGATTTTGCGGCGCCCCTGCCGGCCAGCCATCTCCCCCCAACCACCACGCCGTGGCACTGCTGGGATAGGCTTTGGGACGCGGTTGCTGCTCTCTGGAGCGCATGGTACCTCCCATCCAACGTGACCTCTCGCCCATGCAGAGTAGTGCTCATCGACGACAGTGAGGTGAGCCTGATGGTGGCCGAAACACTGTTGCTGACCGATGGCTACGATGTGCGCACCGCCATGAGCGTGGCTGAGTTCGACGAAGCCGTCAGAGACTTCCACCCTGACATCATCCTCACCGACGTGGAGATGCCCGAGCTCGGCGGACCGGAGCTGTGTAAGCGGGTCAAGGCAACGCCCCAGACCGCAACCGTCCCCGTGGTGCTGTACTCGACGAAGGAGCCCAACGAGCTGGCCGTTCTGGCCGCCG
>JAUVCD010000445.1 GCA_030590865.1 Myxococcales bacterium
GGTCGCGGCTTTGGGCCTCGCGCTCTCTCCCGCGACGGGCTGCGGCCAAGTGGTCGATCCGGCGGGCATCGGCGGCTTCGGTGGGGCCGGCTTGGTCCTCTTCACCGCTCTGGTCGTGGGCGGCCGCATTCTCTACACCGCGCTATCCCGCAGCCGTAGCGGAGAGGAGATCGCCGCCGCGGAGCAGCCTCTCGAGCTGAAAGAGCTGACCCTCGTCATGCCGGTGAACGAGCGGAAGCTCAACACCTAGGTCGTTCCCGATTTGGAGAGTCGGCTACCGTTCTCCCCAGCGAATCAGCCACGATGGTCCAGAACCAAGCACCGGTGCCGCCTGATCCCGGGTCGCGGGCGTCGATCTGTCGCCTGAGCACCATGTCCCACTCGGTAGTCTTGCCAGCCTTTGTGCTGCTCTTGACGGTACTGTCGAGCTATCCCGTCTTCCTCGCTTTCGGCCATCCCGGGTCGTTTCTCCACATCCGGCTGCCGCCTGCCTATCGAGACGCGCTGGTGACGTTCAGCATTCGGGGCGGTGATACCAGCTGGGCGCTCCTCGGGTTGCTCGTTGCAGCCACCTTGTGGGCAGCCATCCTGTGGTTGCGGCTGCGGCCCATTCATCGGCTGGAGATCAACCTGGGGAGCAGGACCTTGCGCCTGGTGCGATTCGGCAACACCTTGGAGGAGACGGCCTTTGGCGCGAGCTCTCATGTGTCGGTGCGCGACGAGGTGAGCCGCCGGCAGTGGAGCAACGAGCACTCAGCCTCCCGCGGGCCCGTCATCGTCCGCAAGACCATCACGACCCTCCGGTACACGGTGCATGTCACCGGGCTCGACGGGTGGGTGTTCTGGACGACCAGCGAGGGCCGGGCGTGGGGCCGAGCACGTCGCATCGCCCGGCTTTGCGGCATCCCGCTCGTCCAGTGAGCGGTGCGGGGGACAGCGACGTTCCTTAGCCTGGGGTCGCTTCGCTGACTCGACTAGCATCCTCGATCATGGTTCGAACCATTCTCACCCACCCGGGAGGGGCTCACAAAGACGACGTCCTCGCCGTCTGCGTTTTGATCGCAAGACACCGCGTCCCGGTGGTGCGGCGCGAGCCGACGCCGGCGGAGCTCGATGATCCTTCCGTCGTGGTGGTCGACATTGGCGGGGTTCACGATCCGGAGCGCATGAACTTCGACCACCATCACTTTCCGCGGGAGCACGCCCCGACATGCGCCCTGAGCTTGGTGCTGAGTCACCTAGGGCTCTACGAGGATGCGCGGCGTTTCTACGATTGGCTCGGCCCGGCCGAGTGGTTCGACTCCCGTGGCCCCCAGAAGACCGCCGCCTGGCTCGGTGTGCCTCGCAGGGCAATCTCCCAGCTCAACTCTCCCATCGACATCACGTTGCTCCGCCGCTTCGCCCAAGCGACGGAGCTCGCTGCGGGAGATCCGATCTACGACTTCATGGGTTTGGTCGGAGAGGACCTGCTCGACTATCTGCGCGTCGTCCGCGAGCGCATCGACTTGGTGGCCCAACATGCCAAGCGTTGGGCCATCCCACAGGGCGACAAGCTCATTGAGGTCGTCTTTCTTCCCCGCGCCGATTTGCTGGCCGACGAGCCCAGCCAAGCGGTGGGCCACTACATCCGTGCTGAAGGCCTCGAAGGCACCATCGCCGCCATCGTCTATCCGGATCGGCGCGGCGCGGGCTACGGCATCAGCCGCTTCGAGGACCACCGGTCGCTCGACTTCTCACGGGTAGAGGACCAGCCGGATGTCCTCTTCGCCCACAAGAGTGGCTTCATGTGCAAGACCTCGGCGACCGACGAAGGTCGACTGAAAGAGCTCATCGTGAAGGCGTGGATCGACGACTGACTCCGCTTTCGGGGTGGTAGGCTGGGGGTCATGCGGTGGCGCTCTGTGGCGGTGATGGGTGCGATAGCGCTGGTGGGCGTTGGGTGCACCGGCGAGACGGACGACAGCGAGCCTGTCGTGCCCGCCGACCGCTGTCCGTCCGGAGAGGTCCCCATCGGCTTGACCCGCTGCATGCCCTGTCCTCCAGGCGAACGGCTGCTCGACGATGGCAGCTGCCAAGCCGCGGGAGTGCCCGAAGACGGTTGCACCGCTGGCTTCGTGCACGACGGCGACCACGGCTGCGAGGCCGTGCTCCCAGCTGAGGACTGCCCGCCAGGGATGATGGCCACGCCGGGTCAGACCGAGTGTCACACCCTGACCGAGTGCGGCGACGGCCTGTGGGGCGAGATCCCCATCGACAGCAGCACCGAGCACGTCGACCTCAGCTACTCTGGTGGCGACAGCGATGGCAGCGCTGCACGGCCCTGGACGAGCGTGCAACAAGGGGTGGACGCCGCCGCGCCAGGGGCCATCGTGGCTCTCGCCGAAGGCAGCTATCACGAAGATGTCTTGATTGAAGGCAAGGCGGTGCGGCTCTGGGGGCGCTGCCCGCAACTGACGGAGATCGCGGGTGGCATAACCGAGCTGGCGACGGTGCAGGTGCTGAGTGGTGGCGATGGCACCGAGTTGCGTGGCCTCGCCATTGTCGGCGACAGCATCGGCGCTCTGCTGGTCAGCACGGTCGCGGTGCGGCACCTGTGGATCCACGATAACGCCTGGCGAGGGCTGAACGTCGAGGCTGCCTTGGGGCCGGCGACGGTAACGGTCAGCGACTCGCTCATCGAGGGCAATGGCGGCGTCGGGGTTTACGTCTCCGGTGCGGACATGAGCATGGATTCAGCGGTGATCCGCAACACCGAGCCCGACGCCTCAGGAAACGGTGGCCGTGGGTTCAGCGCTCGCCCCAACGGGACGTCCGGGCTGGCCCCCACCCTGTCTTTCTCCAGTTGTCTCCTCGAGGGTAACCGCGAGATCGGTCTGCTCGCAGCCGGCTCGACGACCAGCGTTCAGTCGGTGGTCATCCAGGACACCCAGCTCAACACGCAGGGCCTCGACGGCCGGGGCATCAGCGCTCAGCGGGGTCCTAACGACGAAGCCAGCGAGCTAGTCTTCAGCGGCGTGCTCGTCGAGCGTAACCACTCCATTGGCATCTTCGCCTCCGGCTCTACAGGCAGCTTCGAGTCGGTGGTGGTGCGTGACACCAGAGCCAACGCCCTGGGGCTCGGTGGGCGCGGCATCGTCGTGCAGAACGAAGATCCCGGCGGGGAGCCATCGGTCTTGTCGGTGCACAGCTCGCTGGTCGATCGCAACCTGGAGGTCGGCATCTTCCTGTCGAGCTCGGACGTGGTGCTTCAGTCGGTGCGGGTACGGGACACCGGCGTCAACGGTGAGGGTAGTGCCGGCCGTGGGGTGAGCGCCGAGGTCGATGTCGACCGGCTCCAGCCGTCGCTGATCGTCCTCGAGCAGCTCGTCATCGAGAACAGCCGTGAGATGGGCATCGCGTCCCTTGGCATGGACGCCCATATCGAGGGTTGTTGGGTACGGAACACCACTGCGAACGACTTCGGTTCTTTTGGTGACGGCGTGATGTTCGCGTCCTGGAGCATGCCGGCCCACGGCACCATCAAGAACACCCGCGTCGAAGCCAGCGCCCGTGCGGCTGTGTCAGTCTTTGGCGCCGAGGTCGGGGTCGAGAGCTCAGAACTCATCTGCCAGGCCTTCGATTTGGACGCCGAGACCTATGGTGGCATGGCTGCGAACCCCCAGGATCTCGGCGACAACCTGTGCAGTTGCCAGGGACAAGACAAGACCTGCGCGGCCGTGAGCGCCGGCCTCGAGCCCCCGGCACCGCTGGATCCGAGCGAAGGGTAGGGGCTGCTCAGGCCTTGGGGGACGCCAGCACGAACCGCAGGTACCGAATGCTGGACAGGACCAGGCCGAGGCCGATGCCGAGGTAGAGCACCGCGAGATAGGGCTTGGGTATCGGCGAGTGGCGGAGCCCGATCCCCATCGCCATCATGAGCCCAACGACGAGGTAGCTTCTCCACGGCATGAACGAGAACACGCAGCGGGTGCCCACCATGGGCAGGATGCGATCGAGGTTCTTGTCCACGACCTTGAGGAAGCCGAAGTGATGGATGAGCAGACCGGCAATCACGCCGCCAGCGACCAGTCCGTAGAGGTGGGTCGGATGACCTGCTCGTAGCCATCCCGCAGCGAAGCTCAGCAGCATGGCGCCCACACCGATCCACACCAGCCCGGCGAGTAGCAGCAGGGTTCGCCGTGAGACCGCGGGCTTGAGTTGCCGGAGCTTGCTCTTCATCCCAACGGCTTTCGCTTGATGGCGTCCTCCCTCGTCACCACAAAAATGACGAGTCGCCCCTGCAAGCTTAGGCCTGTGCATGGTCTGCGATCCACCACGCAATTGGCTCAAAGGGAGCAGTCAGCTCGCGCAAGACGAACGAGTTGCGCCACTAGGATCGGCCCTTCTCGCTACGTCTATCCAGGTGGTTAGTCGACCCCAAAACGCCTAGGATGCCGTCATGAACCGTGCACCAACCCTGCTCTTCGTTCTAGGAAGCACCCTCGGCGTTGCTGCCTGCAACGGCAACCCCGAGGCACCGCCCACGCCACCGCCAGTCGCCAGTGCTGAGGTCACCGCTGGAGCAACTGTGGCACCTGCGGCAACTGCGGCACCTGCAGCGTCCGGCACGACTGACGTTTCCAACCTCCCCAGCTGGCGCCCCAGCAAGTGTGCTGAATACTCCTTCACGCCCACCGATTGTTCTGGTTCCGCCGAGAACCCCAACTGTACCGAGTCGTTCGAGCTTCATCCTGACGGCAAGGTCGTCAAGGTGTTCGGCGATATCATGACCAAGGGCAGCTACGAGTCGAGCAGCAACACCGTCACTGTCCGAGTCCCAGAGAGAGACTTCAACGAGACGCTCACCATCGAAGAGGACGGCAAGGTGCTGGTCGGTTCAAAGGGCGAGCGCTACCAGCGAGTTGACTGCCGTTAGGCTTGTCGTGACGGCAACGCGCTTCGCTCTTGGGGCAGAAGATGCGGTGGCGTTCCTGCGCGGACTGCCCGCGGGCTCGGTGGACTTGATCATAACCGACCCCCCTTACGAGTCGCTGGAGAAGCACCGCGCCATCGGCACCACCACGCGGCTGAAACACAGCAAGGCCTCCAGCAACGACTGGTTCCAGATCTTCCGCAACGAGCGGTTCGCGGAGCTGTTTGCCGAAAGTTACCGCGTTCTGCGCAAGCACCGGCACTGCTACCTGTTCTGCGATGCCGCGACGATGTTCGTGGCCAAGCCCGTGGCAGAGGAGCATGGGTTTCGATTCTGGAAGCCGCTGGTGTGGGACAAAGTGAATATCGGGATGGGGTACCACTATCGGGCGCGCTACGAATTCATCCTCTTCTTCGAGAAGGGCAAGCGCAAGGTGAACGACCTCAGCGTTCCCGACATCCTCCAGGTCCCGCGGATCCATCGGGGCTATCCGGCAGAGAAGCCAGCCAAGCTGTCCGAAATACTGGTTAGGCAAAGCAGCCAAGCTGGCGAGATCGTCCTGGACCCATTCTCGGGGTCAGGCAGCGTTGGCGTTGCAGCCGCGACGCTCGGTCGGTCGTTCGTGGGCAACGACATCTGCGCCGAGGCATTGAGGATCACTGAAGAGCGATTGGTGGCCGTCGGCGCCGAGCGTGACGATACGCTCCTGTCGCCGCGACAACCGCAACTCGATCTCGCTGAAGCCAAGCGCACCGGGAGACGACGACGATGACCGGAGCCGACTACGCCAATTTGATCGCCGCTTACATCCTCGAGAACTTCGCTGATCGGGGCGTGACGGTTTACCGGGAGGTGAACATCGGCAAGTCGATCATCGGCAAGAACAGACGAATCGACGTGCTCGTGCTCTGCGAGCAGCAGAACGAGGCTTTTGCCATCGAGTGCAAATACCAAGAGACTCATGGAACGGTCGACGAGAAGATCCCCTACGCGCTCGAAGACATGAAGGCGATGCAGATGGGCGGATGCGTGGCCTATGCGGGGCAGGGCTTCTCGGTGGGCGTGCTGCACATGCTCCAAGCGTCGGAAATGGCTGCCTACTGCCTGCCTGACGCCGAAACCCTGAGACCAGGCAAGGAGACCCTCGAATTGGACCACCAGCTGGCTTTGCATTTCCGGTGGTGGAATTTGCTGGTGCGGGATCGGAAGGCCTACGAGCGACCGGCGTAGCGAGACGGCGATAATAGCCGGTTGCCTCGCCTATTTCCCTCGTGGCAGGATACAAGAGAGTAACGGGAGACGATCATGCTTGGACATCGAGAGTGGACGTGGCTGGGGACATCGGTCGCCATGGCGGCTTTGGGTTTCGCCGCGGCGGGAGGCTGTGCGACCAGCACGACCGATTGGGATGATGACGACGACGGCGCGACGGGCGGCGCCGGAGGCACCACCGTGACCGGCGGCGGCGGAACGGGCGGCACCACCACCACCACCTCGATGTGCGAAATCGATTGCTCGACCATCAGCACGCCGGATTGCCAGGTATCGGTCTGCAACGAAGGGCAGCACCGCGGTACGGTGGGCGTCTGCGTCGTGGTCCCTGATGAGGACGCGACTCCCTGCGAGGACAGCCAGTTCTGCACCGTCCAGGACAGTTGTCTCGATGGTGTGTGCGTCGGCGGACCGCAAAACGATTGTGGCATCGCGCCAGGTCAGTGCATGGAGGTGACGTGCAACGAGAGTAGCCAGTCTTGCGGCGAGCAGGCTGCGCCACCTGGCGCCGCCTGCCAGGATCCCAACGACCTGTGTCTGAGCGGTGCTACCTGCAACAACGGGCTTTGCACGGGCGGCACGGCAGAGGACTGCTTCTTCTCACCGGTGCCAGACGACTGCCACATTGCCGAGTGCAATCCGCAAAATGGGCAGTGCGAGCCGGTGCCAGGCAACGAAGGCGCTGGCTGCGTCGATGCCAACGATCTGTGCACCGTCGGCAAGACCTGCACGGCTGGTGTCTGTGTGGGTGGAAGCCCCAAAGACTGCTCGGGCATGACCGTCGGCTGTTTCGACGGCCAGTGCGACACCAACACGGGCCAATGCATCCAGGTGGCCATCGCGCCGGGCCAACAGTGTGCCGAAGCCACTGACCAGTGCAACATTGGCATCTGCGACAGCCAGGGTAACTGTAATCCGCAGTCGGCTAATGAAGGCCAGGCCTGCGACACCGATGGGTGTTTTGTAGGTCAGACCTGCGTGAGCGGTACCTGCCAAGGTGGCAACCAGATCACGGCTTGCGGCAACAACGACAACTGCTGTCCGAACGGCTGCGACCTGAACAACGACGACGACTGTGGTTGTGATTTCGCGCTGATCTCCGATCAGACCCAGCTCGACGACACCATCATCCAGGGGCTGATCACGGCCAATGGGCACGCCTTCGTGGTCCACAACAACAACAGCACAGGGACTCACACCGGGAACGTGACGCTGTTGAACACCTACAAGACGATCATCATCCAGACCCATGATCGGGTCATCACTACGACGGAGATGAACAACCTGACCACGTGGATTCAGGCCGGTGGACGTCTCTTGGTGACCGGCTACGACTCGCTCGGCAGCCCGACGGACGCCAACCTGGCGTCGGTGGTCAACTGCACAGGGCCGGCAGACGGCCCCTTCAGCGGAGCGCTGACCGTGACCAACGCCAGCCATCCGATCATGCAGGGCCCAGCCCAGGTCTTCCCGATGAGCGCAACCTTGACCGCCGGTTCGACGGACCACGACCAGTGCAATCCAGGGACCAACGCGGTCCAGCTGGTCAGCGTCTCCACCTCGAGCAAGCTCCTGGTGACCGACAACGTCGGCCAAGGTCTGGTCCTCTACTGGAACGGCAATGGGGGCGGCTCGGGGCCCCTGGTCGACTGGACCGGGTCCGCCGGCACCCAGCCGGACCTGCAGAATCTCTTCGTGAACGTGCTCGACCACATGTGCCACTAGGGTCGTCCGCTTCGCGGCCACCCGACGGGTGACCGAAGCGCCATTTGCAAGCGTGCCGAGCCAGGCGGCGCTCAGTTGCACCGCACCAGCGGTGTGAGGGGCGCCATGTTGTGCGTCTTTGCGGGGTAGCAGACGTTGACGCTG
>JAUVCD010001003.1 GCA_030590865.1 Myxococcales bacterium
CAGCTCCCGCTCAACGTGCATTCCCGTTCAGCTGGACATCATGCCTTGACCTTGCTGGGCCGCTGTGGCGCCCAAGCGGTGTTGATGCACGCCTTCGACGGCCGGGCGAGCTACGCCAAGCGCGCCGCCGACGAGCGGGGCTACCTTTTCTCAATCCCCCCTTCCGTCGTCCGGTCCCGGCAGAAGCAGAAGCTCGTGCGGAGCTTGCCCCTCGAATCGATCGCCCTCGAATCGGACAGCCCGGTGTTGGGCCCCGAGCCGGGCGTCCGCAACGAACCCGCCAATTTGACTCGTGCCGTGACCTGCATTGCCGAGCTCAAGGGCGTCACCGAAGCGCAGGTGCGCGAGACGACGAGCGCCAATGCCCTCAGGCTCTTTGGCTAGCTAGTTCTTGGCCCGAAAGGCGCGGCGGTCTCGCGCGCCCCTGGCGGGGCGAAGGGCGCGCGAGCCCTTCGCGAGCGCCTCCAGTTGGCCGACTAGCTTCTTTTCTCGGGGTTTTTGAAAAAACCCCGCCCCATCTCCTTCGACGACGGGGCCCCACCCCATAATCGCTTCGCGGAGCAACAGGGGTTTCGGGCCGCCAACTAGCTAGGTTGCGCGCCCTTCGAGAGCCGCCTGCAGGTTACAGCCAGCGCATGGCGCGAAAGAGGATCAACTCGAGGCCCAGCAGCCCTACCAGCGCACCTGTGATGATGACGAAGCCGTGGGGATTGTCTTGCATGGGGATGCCGCCGACGTTCACGCCCCATAGGCCGACGACCATCCCTAGAGGGAGGAAGATGGCTGCCACCACCGACAGCACGTAGAGGCGTTTGTTGGTCAGCTCGGACAGCTGGTTCTGCACCTCCTCTTGGGTGACCGCGGCCTGATCCCTGGCGGCATCGAGATCTTCGAGGATGCGGGTCATGCGGTTGGCCAGCTCACGTAGTTGGAGGCGATCGATCTCGGTGAGCCAGGTGGCCCGCTCGCCGTCGAGCCGGGAGAGCACGTCGCGCTCAGGGGCGATGTAGCGCTTGAGGGCGATGGCCCGTCGCCGCCAGTCGGCCAGGCCGCGCCGCAGCTCACCTCGCTCGGCGGCCAGGACCTGATCCTCTAACCTCGCCACGGCGTCATCGAGCTCGTCGCTGACCAAGGCCAGGCCGTCGAGGATGCTGTCGATCAGCGCCACGACGCACTGGCCGACCCGCTTGGGCCCCCGACGCCGAGCGATTCGTTCCTTGACGTCCTTGACGGCCATGATCTTGCGATGTCGCAAGGTGATGATCCGCTGCGACTCGACCCAGATGCGCACCGACACCATGTCTTCCGGCTCGGCTCCCTCGTTGCGATTGACCCCTCGCAGGATGAGCTGAAGCCCGGCATCGGAGCAGACGGCGCGGGGGCGCGGATCGCTTTCTAACAGCCCCTCGAGGGTGATCTGGTCGAGGCCGCTGTCTTCGGCGAGCCAATGCTGACTGTCTTGGCACTGGTAATCGAGGTGGAGCCACAATGCTCCTTGGCCGGGCTTCCAGCTCCGCACCTCATCCCAACCGAGCAGCTTGCCGCCGCCCTTGCCGTCGAGCTGGTACGCGAAGACCAGGCCGGACTGGCGCTCTGTGTCCTGGCGCTCCGTATCCTGGCGCTCGGTGTCCGTCATGATGCCCGAGCTTCGACGTGCCCTGCGTCGCTGTCAAAACGACGGCATGGCATTCGGTGTTGAACCGCTGGGCCTCTGCAATCGCCGCCTGCCGGCACGAGCCCCGGGGCAGGGGCACGCTTCACTCATCAATCACGGTCTTGAACAAGCCCGCCATGGCGGCGTGGCCCGCTGCGTTGGGATGGATGCAGGTGAGATCGAACCAGAGCTCGGCATCTGGCCCCACGTAGCAGGCGTTGATGGTGTCTCGCATGTAGCCGTGGCCACAGAAGGACTCGAGGGCAAAGACCATGTCGGTGCTCGTGTCCACGGCGATCCGCAGGTACTGCTCCTGCAAATAGGACACAGCTGCCACGCCCTCCATGTAGTTGCCGTCGAGGCCGGCGAGGGATGCCCCGGGGCAGGAGCTGAGCTCGCCGGTGCCATCGGTGAACTCGTAGGGGTTGGCGAAGACCACGAAGACGCCGGCTGGGAACTTGCCAGGATCATCGTAGAACCACTCGATGGCTGCCTGCAGATCCGCGGCGACCGTCTCGGCATCCGCCTTGGCTTGCTCGTAGGGGAGATGATCGCTGGCCCAGGCCATGATGTCGTTGCCGCCCATGGTCATGACCACCAGCGTGCGCTTCGGTTCTGGACCTGGAAAGCAGTCGAGGATCTGCTCGTCGCCGCCGAGTAGATCGCGGACCCGTGCGCCCCATGCGGCGCATTCGGTGACCTCGAGCCCCGGAACCTCCTGGCCAAGCTGCTCGGCTAGCAAGGTGCGATAGAACTGAGACGCCGGCG
>JAUVCD010000359.1 GCA_030590865.1 Myxococcales bacterium
ACGCCTTCGGCAGTGCATTGGGTGGGGTCGGTCGGACAATAGTCTGTCCCAATCGACTCGTCGTTCTTGCTGCCTGCCAGGATGCCGAAGGCGGTGCCCAAGCCGACGCCGACCAGCCCGAGGGCACCTACCGCGATGCCAGCGGCCAGCTGTCCAGTGCTGTCCGTCTCTTCGACGGGTACGACCGGGTCTGGCTCGACTGGCGCATCGGCCAGCTTGCCGACTTCGATGGCCACCTCATCGTTCTCTTCGCCCACCTCGACGGTCTTGGTCCAGGGTAGCTTGCCCGGCGCCGTGGCCTTGATCTCGTGAGAACCGGGATCGGTGGGCATGTCAGTGCCCCACTGAGCCTGGCCCACCACTTCACCATCTCGGGTCACCTCGAGCCCTTCGAGCTCGTAAGGCACCACAATCTTCAACATCGACAGTCGCCCCTCGAGCGCTTCGGCGCGCTCGGCCGCCACCTTGACCCGGCTCTCCTGGCCCTCCTTCTGGGCCCGGCTCTTAGCCTCCACGAAGTTGATCCAGGCGCTCGCAGTCTTGCCGATCTTGTCGTAGCAGTTGGCGAGATTGAGCTGGGTGCCAATGGCTCGATCCAGCCGCATGCTCTCGGCGAACTTGTCGCAGGCTGCCTCGTAGTCTTCCTCCCCCATCAGCTCCCGCCCTTGGACGAACAGCACTTGGGCTGCGGCGCGATCGCTGTCGCTCGCCGCTTCTTCGTCTTCCGCGGCAGCCCCAGCAGTCGGCGTGAGCCCGATCGCGAGAACGATGCCAGCGGCGGCCCACAGCCGGCACCAGCGGTTGCAGTTGCGGCGCACTTTGGGAGGTCTTCTTTCAGCCATGGGGGTTCTCATCGTTCGTCAGTTCGTTACAGCCGATCGGCGAAGGGATCAGCTGGATTTGCCGTCTCCTTGGGCGGCGGATCGGGGACCGGTGGCGGCTTGGGCGGCGGCGCTGCGGTGGGCGGGGGCTTGGCTTGTCCGGTGCTCACCGCGATGGGTTTGGAGCCCATCGTGCTCGTGGGCTCCGGTGGGGTCTCGGGGACGTCCTTCGTTTCGGTGGGCTGCTTGTCTGGCTTGTCCGGCGGCGGGACGGCGATGGCCTCTTCGCCTGGGTCCGAGCCCTCTGGCTCCCCCGGATCGGTTCCCTCGGGGGGGGCTTCATCCGGTGGCTGGCCGGGGCCCGTCTCGGGCGTCGTCGTCTTCGAAAGAGCTACCGGGTCGGTAGGCGGCTCATCGATCGCTGGGGCTGCCTTATCAGGCTCACCGTCAGAGCCCTTCACCATCGAGCTGCCCACCACCGCGAGCATCACACCGACCACGATGGCGCCGAGAGCCAGCAGCATCGTTGAGCGGTTGCTCTTAGGCGGCTCGGCGAGCACCGGGTAGGGGCCGTCTGACGGCTCGTCTGCCTCGCCTTCCGGGGTGGTGTAGGAATGCCCGAGGGATGCAGACACTGGTGATGGCTCGGGCGGCTCGTCGTGGCCTTCCGAGTCTTCGTCGTCCAGTAGCGGCGCAAGGGGCGGCGACAGGGGGATCGGTACGCTCACCGGCGGGTCGAGGACCGCGCCAACCAAGGGCGTTTCTGCGTCCACTGAGGGCGGCTCGGGTGTGGCCAAAGACAAGGGGTTGGCGGCAGGCTTCGCGACCGGTGTGGCGGCAGCTTGTTTGCGTCGCGGTACCGGCGGCGGGGTGTGAACCCGACGGCCGGACGGCGCTGATGCGCCGGTGAAACGCCGCGTCCTTGGTGGCGGTGGGGGTAAGGGCCCTGGATGGGAGCGGCGGGGCGGTGGGGTCGGCGCCGGGATTGGGGGGCCTTGCCCCCGCTTCGTCGCCGGGGGCCCTCGACCCGCGTTGACGCCTGTCTTCACGTCATCCAGGTCGTCATCGAAGAGTCCGTGAGCTGCTAGTCCTTCGGCACTCAAGGCGTCTACCGCCACGGTGGCCTCGTCCTCGTCGTCGTCGTCGTCGGCAGCAGCAGCTCCCGCAGCTGCCTTGGCCATCCGAATCGCCTCTTCGATGGCCGGATCGGGGTCCGGCATGGAGAGGGTGGTGAAGGTGACCGGCGAGATGCGGCTGAAGGCCAGGGTCATCTGGCGCGCGCTCTCGAAGCGCTGGTTGGGGTCTCGTGCCAGGGCCCGGGCGAAAAATGCGTCGAGCTCGGCGGGCAGATCCGGAGCAAGATCGCTGACTTTCCGGGGATCTTTGGTGCAGACCTGCACGATGACTTCGGTGGGCGTCGGCGCGTGGAAGGGTAAGTGGCCCGTGAGCGCTCGATAGATGATCACGCCCAGCGCCCACAAGTCGCTGCGGTGGTCGACGTTGGACAGTCCCCGCGCTTGCTCGGGGCTCATGAATTGCGGGGTGCCCATCACCGGCTCGTCCCCGCGCCCATGTTTGAGCAGGTCTTCGGTCTGGACCTGTTTGGCCACTCCGAAGTCCAGCACTTTGACCAGCTCCTCCTCGTTGGCCTGGACGAGGAAGATATTGCCAGGTTTGAGGTCCCGGTGAACGATACCGACAGCGTGGGCCACGCTCAGGGCCTTGGCGGTCTGCACCAAGATCTGGGCGGCTGTTTCCAGGGTGACTCGCTTGAACCGCTGGAGCCTGGTGCGCAGATCCTCGCCTTCGAGCAGCTCCATCACGATGTAGGGGCACTCGCGTTCGACGCCGAAGTCGTAGATCTGCACGACGTGGGGGCTCTGCAGCTGGGCGACCGCCATGGCCTCCCGTTCGAACTGCGCGCGGGCCTCAGCGGCGCCGGCCCAGGTGGGGGTGACCAGCTTGACCGCCACGCTCCGGCGGAGCTTCTTGTCTTGCCCGGTCCACACCGAACCCATGCCGCCGCGCGCTAGTTCGCGTTCGAGGCGGTAACGCCCAGCTATCACCTCCCACTTCTGGGGTTCGAGCATGGTGTGTGGAGGTAGGTTTCCGGGAACAGTTAGGCTCGATCGGGTTGGTGAGCCACCTAACCATACATCTTAGCCTGGCGGTGCGCTTTGTTGCCAGTCTGTAGGCAGTCCGGCGACGGGTGCAGCTCGGCAAAGTGGCCCCCGGTTGGCCCGGGGCAGTGCGCGGCCAGGCCCGGCCCCTGGGCGACAGGCTTTCGTTGTGGCGCCGTCGCGACGTTGGCATGATGGTCCTGTCGGGAGTCACCTGTGGGTTGGGAGATCGAAGACGAGCGAACGGTCAGCGACTCGGTGGTGCCGCCGCCAGGCGAGCAGCGCGATGATGTCTCGTTGCTGGTGCTGCGGGGCCCCGATCTGGGCAAGCGCTTCCCGCTGATGCCACCAGGCGGCGTTATTGGTCGCCAGCTGGATTGTTCGATTTGTCTTCGGGACCCCAATGTTTCGCGCCGCCACGCGCTGATCGAGCTAGCTGATGGGCGGGTCATGCTCAGTGATCTGGGCAGCCGCAACGGCGTATTCGTCAACGGTGCGCGGGTCTCGCGCGCCGAGCTCTTCGATGGCAACGATCTGCAGCTGTCCAGCGACAGCGTGCTGCGCGTCCGTTTCCAGGATCCCGGGGAAGCCAAGCTGTTGGATGAGCTCTACGGCGCCGTCGTTACCGATGGTGTGACTGGTGTTTCCAATCGACGCTACCTCGAGCACCGATTGTCCCAGGAGCTTTCTCATACCCGCCGCCACTCCGATCCCTGTTGCGTCGTCTTGATCGATGTCGACGGTTTTCGCCGGGTCGTGGCGGCTGACGGCCAGAGTGGTGGCGATGGGTTGCTCCGGGCTATCGCCGAGCTCATCCGTGCCAGCTCGCGGCTCGAGGACGAGGTGGCGCGTTTCAGTGCTGCTCAGCTTGCGGTCATTCTGCGCTCAGCGACTGCAGAACAGGGCATGGTCTTCGGCGAACGGATCTGTCAGCTCGTGCGGGAGCGAGTTTTCGACGTCCGGGAGGTGGCCATTTCGGCCACCGTCAGCATCGGCGTGGCGAGCTTCGAGCCTGGCCGCTTCGACGTGAAAGGGGCCGACGAGTTACTGGACCGGGCCGAGACTGCGCTCTATCGCGCCAAGAGCAGCGGAAAAGACCGCGTGGCCTGCTCGGATAGTGGGAACGAGGCGCCCGACGGGCCGTCGTGAGCGAGCAGGATCGACGGCTCTCGCAGCTCGAGCGCGAGAACGACGCGCTCCGCCGCGCGGTGCGCACCCTCCATCAGATCGCGAATCTGGTTCGTGAGTCGCCGTCCCTCGAGCCCACCTGCTACGCATTGCTCACCGGCGTGACGGCCGGTGTCGGTCTGGGCCTCAATCGGGCCATGTTGTTTCTGATGGACGAGTCAGACCGGCGACTGTTGCGGGGCGTGGCGGCGGTCGGGCCGGCCGACGCCGGTGAGGCCGATCGAGTGTGGAAGGCCATCGAGTCGGACGCACCGGATCTGCAGACCCTCTACGAGGCCGGTCTGCGTTTCCGGGACAACCCAGGCACCCTCGACCGGAGCGTGCGGGACACCGAAGTGGCCATCGGCGGCGACAGCCCGATCGCCTTGGCGCTGCGCCGTGCCCGTCTCGTGCACCGAGAGGCAAGCGACGATCTGGATGGGCTCCTGCACCTGCCGACTTGCGCGGCGGCGCCGCTGCGAGGACGCCATCGCATCCAGGGCGTGCTCTACGCGGACAACCGCTTCACCGGTCGCCAGATTGATCCCTTGTCGGAGCTCGTCTTTTCCCTCATTGCGGATCAGGCTGGCCGGGCCATCGACCATGCCTACGAGTTCGAACGACTGGCCCACGCAGCCCGGACCGATGCACTGACCGGTTTGGGACATCACGGCGCCATGATGGCGGCCGTGCATGTGGCTTTGGCCGATGCCAGCAATGCCGGTCAGGCCGTGGGCCTGGCGATGATCGATCTCGACGACTTCAAACAGGTCAACGACCGGCATGGTCACCTGGCAGGTGATGCCTTGCTAGCCGGCGTGGCCTCTCGGTTACGCTCCGAGGTGAGGGCGGGCGAGACCGCGTTCCGCTACGGCGGTGAGGAGTTCGCGGTGTTGCTGCCGGCCGTCGGGCCCGCAGCGCTCAGACCGATCGGTGAGCGACTCCGCCGCGCAATCGGGGATCGACCCTTCCCTCTGGGCACCGAACGGACACTGGGGGTGACCTGCTCGGTAGGGCTAGCCTCGCTGGATCCGCCGGCCGCCGAGCCAGCAAAGCTCATTGAGGCTGCCGATCAGGCGCTACTCCAGGCCAAAGCAGCCGGGAAGAACCGGGTGGTGCTGGCTGGAGCCGGCTGACCCTTCAGCCCATGGTCTTAGGTGCCAGGAGTCGTGAATCGAGGCGCGGCGGTCTTCCGAACCTGCTAACGTCACTTCCGCTGATGTGATTCCCCTGGGGTTGTTCGAGCTGAGCGCAAGGGTCGGCACCGGTGGCATGGCCGAGGTGTGGTCCGGCGTGCACGTGAAAGAGCGTGTCCCTGTGGCCGTCAAGCTGGTTACTGAGCCAGAGATCCGCCGGCCTGCCTTTCATGCGTCGTTGCGCAACGAGGTGCGTGCCATGGCGCGGCTCGATCACCCTGGCATCGTCATGGTCTTCGACCACGGTGAAGTGACTCAGGAGGCGGCGGACCAATCGGACGGACAGCTCACTGTGGGCACCCCCTATTTCGCCATGGAGCTGGCCAACCAGGGCTCGGCGTTGTTGTGGTGCGGTCGAATGCCGTGGCGCAAGGTCAAGCGGGTGCTGGTCTCGCTGTTGCGCGCCATGGCTCATGCCCACGCTCGCAACGTCATTCATCGGGACATCAAGCCGTCGAACGTGCTGGTGTTCGACGGTGAGGTGAAGCTCGCGGATTTTGGGCTTGCCATCGATTTGGAGCCTGAGGGGGGGACGACCAGACGGCGGGGCAGGGTGCTCGGCACGCCGGCCTATATGGCCCCGGAGCAGTTCGTGGCCGACTGGCGTGAGTACGGACCACCCACCGACCTCTACGCTTTGGGCTGTCTCGCCTTCGCCTTGGTCTGTGGCGGACCGCCTTACGGCAGAGGTCACGATCTGACGCTCATGTACGAGATGCACCTCGAGGCGGTAGTCCCGCCGCTCGATCCGAGGATGCCGGTACCTCAGGGCTTCGAGCAGTGGCTCGCTCAATTGATGGAGAAGAAGCCCAGCCGGCGCTACCAACGGGCAGCCGATGCGCTCCAAGCCTTGCAGGCACTGGGCGATCCGCCCCACGACATGGTGCCGCTGGCCGATGGCCTCACCTCAGGGGTAGCCATCCCGAGCTCCATCGTAACTGTGGCCTCGGACGTCACGCCGGCGCTGCGAGGGGCCGATAGCAGTGGACTGGACAGCGTGCCGCCGCCGGGCCCAGCGCCGGTGGTGCCGATGACGTGGCGTCGCAGCAAGGCTCGGCCGCCGCGATCGATGGGTTTGCTCGGTGCCGGTCTGGGTCTGTTCGGATCGCGACCGGTGCCTTTGGTGGCTCGCGAAGAAGAGCGGGATGCCCTGTGGGACGGCCTGCGTGAGGTCAACGACAGCCAAGAGACTCGGATGATCATGCTCGAGGGGCCGGCCGGCTGTGGCAAGTCGCGGCTGGCCCAATGGCTGTGCGAGCGCTCCCACGAGGTGGGCGCTGCCACGGTGCTCAAGGGCGGTCACGGGCCGCAGGCCGGCCGCGCCGACGGGCTGGCTCCGATGATCGCGCGCTACTTGCGCAGTGAGGAGCTGACGCGCCCCGAGCTGACGCGGTTCATCGCGAGGAAGCTGGCTCGTATCGGCATCTATGATGGGGCCGAGACAGTGGCGCTGGCCGAGTTGGTTGAGCCCGACTTGGAAGAGGTTGGGACCCGTCGAGTTCGCTTTGGGTCGGCCAGTGAGCGCTACGTGTTGATTGCACGACTGCTACGGACCCTGGCTCAACAGCGGCCCGTCATCTTGTGGCTCGACGACGTCCAGTGGGGTCTCGACACCCTCACGTTCGTGCACCACATCCTCTTCGAGGAGGAGCCCTTTCCCTTGCTCATGCTCTTGACGGCGCGCTCTGACGTGCTCGCCGAGCGTCGTGAGGAAGAGCGTAAGCTCGCCGCCTGCCGCACTCACGCCAGGGCCTCGGCGGTCCACGTTGGGCCGCTGCCCGAAGCGGATTGGCCTGAGCTGGTTCAGCGATTGCTGCGCCTCGATGCCAGCCTGGCGGCGCGGATCGCCGATCGTACCAAGGGCAATCCGCTCTTCGCTGTACAGCTGGTGGGTCATTGGGTCGACCGCGGGTTGTTGGAGGCTGGGCCTGAGGGTTTTCATCTGGCGGCAGGGGCCAACGTCGAGCTGCCCGACGCGCTGCACCAGATGTGGTGCGAGCGGGTCGACCGGTTGGTGGCTGGCCGGCGGTCCAGTGAGGTGATCGCCCTCGAGCTGGCCGCCGTGCTCGGTGAGGCGGTCGATGCCGAAGAGTGGTCACGAGTCTGCGCGGTGGCTGGCGTGGAGGCACCGGCGGGCATGGTCGAAGACTTGCTGGCCCGTCGCCTTGCCTATGCTGATGACCGAGGCCCCACAGTTGGCTGGTTCTTCGTTCATGGCATGTTGCGCGAGAGCTTGGAGCGGCGGGCCCAGGAGCAAGGACGGGCCGAAGCCCACAACCGCGCCTGCGCTGAGATGCTGGGGTGTCGCCGCGGGCAAGGGGTGGCCGAGCGGCTAGCCCATCACCTGATCGCGGCTGGCGAGCTGAGCCAAGCCCTCGAACCGCTGAGGGACGCCGTGGCTGAGCGGCTCGAGACCGGCGACTACGGGATGGCCGATGCCTTGTTGACTGAGCGGGATGCAGCTCTGGTCCAGCTTCGTTCCGACGATGGCAGCGTGCAATGGTGCGAGGATTGGATTCTCAGAGGTCGGCTTACCGCCAGCCTCGGGCGTTTCGAGGGGGGGCTGGAGTGGGCCACTCTGGCCGTCCAGACCGCTGAGGAGAATGACTGGTCCAAGCTGCGCTGCGAGGCGCTGCTGCTGCGCGCGCGACTCAACCGACTGCGGGGCAGCGCCAGTCAGGCCGAGGCCGACATCCGTGAGGCCCGGCGCCTCGCCGAGGCGGGAGGCGAGCAGCGCTTCCACGCCACTGCGCTGAAAGAGCTGGGTCGGTTGCTCATGCACAAGGGAGAGCTCGAGCAAGCCGGCGAGTGCTTGAGGGAGGCGCAAAGGCTCTGCAAAGCGGCGGGCGATCGAAAAGGCGAGGCCGAGGCGCTGTGGTCCCTCGCCCACCAGGAGACCTACCTGCGCCAGTATGATGTGGCGTCTCAGCACAATCAGGCTGCCCTCGCCGAGCTGCGCTTGCTCGGTGACCGCTGGGGCGCTGCTCGCTGCCTGAACACCGCCGGAGAGCTGGCGCGGCTGCGGGATGACGCCGAGGAGGCGGAGCGCTGCTACCGGGAGGCGATCGATATCGTGCGGGCTATCGGCGCTGCCGATGCGGTGGCGATTTGCGAAAGCAACGTCGCCCGAGTGCTTGCCCAGAGAGGTCGCTACCGTCAGGCGAGGGAACAGCTCGAGCGGAGCCGGCCCAAGTTCATCGAGCAGAACAGGCGCGATCCGCTGGCCTGGCTCTACGTCGTCTTGCTGGTCTGCGATGCCGGCGAGCAGTGCTGGGAGGACTGGGACGACCACTGGGTCGAGGCGGACACTATCCTGTCTGACACGGGCTATCTGGATCTCGACATTGCAACAGTGGCTCAGATGGCTGCGGCGCTTGCCCACAAGCGTGGCCAACGTGGCCGCGCCCGACAGGCCTATCGGTTGGCGCTGCACCAGTGGCAAGCCCTTGGCCGAGACGACGAGGCGCTGGCTGTGAAGGAGGCGCTCGGGTCGCTCGGCGAGGGGTCGCGCCGACCGTCAACAGCGTGACCCTGGGCCAAACGAAAAAAGCCACCATCTCGGTGACTTGGGTAGTGGACCTGAACGGGATCGAACCGTCGACCTCCTGACTGCCAGTCAGGCGCTCTCCCAGCTGAGCTACAGGCCCTGGGACGGAAACGGGGCCAGGCCCCGTGAAGGGCCCAAGTGTGTAGTCGCTCTCCCGCGGCTTGTCTACGGCCGAATCGAGTGAAGTTGCGGATGCGACCTGCGGCGCGCATATGCTCCGCCGAGCTCATCGCGAGGGCCGTGGGCGCAGCGGACAGCACAACAGTCACAAGGAGACGGTGAACATGTCGTCAGCGGTGGCCTAAGCAAAGTGTCAGCGATGTCGTGATCTGCTCCCTGCTCCCCCCGCTCCCGCCACGCGCTCGACCCCCCGAACGCCCCCGCTTCCCTCACGCTTCCGAGCTCTCGATTCTCGGGGCTCGATGCTCGGCTCTCGGGGCTCTCGATTCTCGTTTCACTCGAATCTCGGGACACTCGAATCTAGGGACACTCGTTTCACTCGACTCTCGGGACAGACGCAGGTCGTGCTCACTGGAGCTTTGGGGCCTCCATCGGTCGCCGGGTTTGCTGCGAGGGCGACTGAACGCTGTGGGCGAGGTCGCCTTCTCGCAAACCCGGCGACCGATGGAGGCCAGATGAAGCACGCATTCGATTACGAAAAGCTCGATTGTTACCGGCTCGCCGTGGAGGTGAACCGGTGGTTCTCCCGCGTGGGGTTTCCCCGCGGGCGGTCTCATCTGCGCGACCAAGGGCTGCGGGCGTCTGACTCG
>JAUVCD010000423.1 GCA_030590865.1 Myxococcales bacterium
ACCACCGAGTCAGACGCCCGCAACCCTTGGTCGCGCAGATGAGACCGCCCGCGGGGAAACCCCGCGCGAGAGAACCACCGGTTCACCTCGACGGCGAGTCGGTAACAATCGAGCTTTTCGCAATCGAATGCGTGCTTCATCTGGCCTCCATCGGTCGCCGGGTTTGCGAGAAGGCGACCTCGCCCCCAGCGTTCAGTCGCCCTCGCAGCAAACCCGGCGACCGATGGATGCCCCAAAGCTCCAGCAACTACGACCTCCGCTGTCCCGAGATTCGAGTGAAACGAGTGTCCCGAGATTCGAGTGAAACGAGAATCGAGCTCCGAGACTCGAGAGTCACTGAACACGCATGCGCCAACTATCCTGACGAGTACCGCCTTGGCCGCCAGCAATGTCTTCTGAGTCAGCAGGCCGACGTCGTCCTTCTCGCCAAGCTCATCGAAGAGCGAGTCGAGCACCGGACTGACGTGCTCTACCACCGCCTGCTCGGCCTCTAGGAGCGAAGGCTCCACCTGCCCAAGAACGTCACCGCGCGGCTGGCTACGTCGCCAACGGCGCGGATTTGTTCTTGGAATTTTGGTGCCGAAGGAGGGAATTGAACCCCCGACCCGGCGCGTATGAAACGCCTGCTCTAGCCAACTGAGCTACTTCGGCAAGTTGCTCGACCGCGGGTGCCAGCCGGAGCTTTGCGCACCGCGGGCGCGGACTATGGTGACCGCGCCCGGTGTTGTCAAGACCCGGGCGTCAAGGTCGTGGCGGACGCACCGCTGGGTTGCTGACCACGAACTCGTGGCTGTGCCGCAAGGCCAGTCCGAGCTCCCTTGGCAGGGGACCGAAAGGCGAGGCCCGCTGGACGGCCCGCAACATCTTGGCGTCGAACTCGGGAATGCCGCTGGGGCGGCTGATCCGGAGCGCCGTCACGCCCCCATCGCGCAACACGACGAAGCTGACGATCGTGTAGCCCTGACGCCCTTCGAAGAGGGCCCACTTAGGGAAGTCGGCGCCACTCCAGTTGCGGTGGATCTTGCTCCACATGGCGCGCAAGTACCGCCGGCGCCGCGTGTCACCAGGATTGGCGCCCGTCCCCTGCCCTGGCCCACTGCCGAGCGCACGGGCGGTCGAGCCAGGCCCGCTGACGCCGCCAGCGCCAGGCTGCGAGCCGCCGCGCTGACCACCAGGTCCGGCTCCTGGGAGTCCCCCGGCGGTGCTCGCTCGCAACAGCGCCGGCGTCTTGGTCACCACCTCTTGCTCACTGTCCACGTCATCTTGCTGGCTGCCCCGCCGGTTCGCTGGGCTGCTCTCTTCGCCCCGGATCGTCTGGGGTCGGGCGGTCGCCACCTCCGCGCTGGCCCGACTGTCCGGTCCAGAAGCGCCGTTCAGGACGGTGGGCCGAGCGGCGGATCCAGCACCCACACCATCATCGGGGGTCTCGGTCGCCGCTGCCTCAATTGGGCGAACCACCGTCCGCTGCCCCCACAGCGACGTGGACTCTGACTCGAACAGAGCGGCTGCACGAGCCGGTAGCGGCGCTCGCCAACCGCCCCCTGCCGGATCGAGCTGCGCGGCCGGTCGCTGCTCTTGCCTTTGCCCTGCGCCATCAGCCACGAAGGTCAGCATCATGGGCTGCCGACCAACCCGATCGTCCTCTGGCGAGCGCCGCTGCTGCCCGGTGCGTGTCCGCGCCTCTTGCGCTCGGTCGATCCGAGACCGAATGGCCGGCACGAGATGAGCCTCATCATCCCGCGGTGCGAGATTGACCGCCGGAGCGTCGACCTCGTCGCTGCCCCCTCGACCGGCACGTTTGACGTCCGGTCTAGGGAGCAGGTCGCGACCGCTCGGCAAGACGAGCTGCAGCGGCTCGCCGCGGGGATGGGAGAGCCGGAGCGCCGTGCTGACTTGGGGCAGCTCGAGCCCCACCTCGATGGGCCTTTGCAAAGGCTCGCGAGGTGGCGGCCCGAGGGCGGGGGCTGCTTGGGGTGACTCGATGAAGCTCAGGCAGAACAGGGACAGCGCCAGGTGCAATCCAAGGCTCAGCGTCGCGGCCCAAACCGCGTCGTTCACGTCCCCCTTACGCCTCGACATCCTCTTCATTTGCGTAGCACGGGCGAGCATCCTCCCCAGTTGGACGGTGCAGCCGGCGCTACGATCCAGACTATCTACTGGCCCCCAGCTTGTCTCGCAGCGTCAGGTCACCCTGGAGCAGTCGAGCCCCAGGCGCCGGACCGCCGTGCGGCCACTCTGCGCCACGAGTTCATCGAAGGATTGGTGACGCAACTCGGCCAGGACCCGGGCGGTGTGCACGACGTAGGCTGGCTCGTTGCGCTTACCCCGCAGGGGCGCTGGGGCCAGATAGGGACTGTCGGTCTCGACCATGAAACGATCGGCCGGGAGCCAAACCGCCACCTCCTTGACGGCTTCGGCACGGCCAAAGGTGACGATGCCCGAGAAGGAGATGTCGAAGTCGAGATCGAGGGCCCGCTTGGCGAAAGCCCGATCCTCGCTGAAACAGTGAATGATGCCGCCCACGTCTCGCGCGTCTTCTTCCTCCAGGATGGCGAGCGTCTCTTCAGGAGCCGCACGAGTGTGCACCACCAGCGGTAGTCTCCGCTGCCGAGCCAAGGCGATCATGCGACGGAACACCTGCTGTTGCTGCTCAGCCGGAGACCGCAAGTAATGGTAGTCGAGCCCCGCCTCACCAATGGCCACCACCCCAGAGTGGTGGGAGAGCGCTGCCAGATCGCTGGCCATCGCTTCATCGAAACAGGACGCCTCGTGGGGGTGCATGCCCACGGTGGCACTCACGTCATCATGCTCGGCGCTCAGCGTCGTCGCGAACCGCGCCGTCTCGGTGTTGGACCCAACGCCCACCACGACCATATGGGCAACCCCTGCGGCCCGGGCACGCTCCAATACCGGCGCCGGACCTTCGGGGAAGTGCTCGGCGTCGAGATGACAATGGGTGTCGACTAACATCCCCATCGCCGCAAGCCAGCGGCGCCCCGCGTTCGAGCGACGGTCATGACACCAGATCGGTATACCGATCCCGCAGCAAGACACTCACCGCATCGCCCCCGCAATACCGGTCGTAACCGAGGCTGAACAGCCTTTCGGCGGCCCCCTCGGCCTCCTTGCGTTTGCTGGCAGCCAGCCCCTTCCCCTCATCACGCAGCAAGGTGATGAGATTGCGGAGCAGCGCGGCAAAGGGTTTGCGTAGCTGGTCGAAGGCCGCCGCCTGCAACCGATCGACGTAGCCAGGGAAGATCTCCTCGTGACGGAGCGCTTGCCCCGGGTTGTCGATCGCCCAAGCGGCGATCATCGAGATGACAGCCTGGCGATGCTCCTCCGCGTCGCTGTCCACTCCGAGAAGGCTCTCGACCTCCGACATCAGCTTGTCGTCCGGCGCCTCGTCCTTGCCCGTGACGGGATTGCGGAGTTTCTCTTTCTTCACCGTGGCACTGACGTGGTTGATGTACCGCTTGAACAGCTCGCCGTAACGACCCGCTTCGATGAAGCCACTGGCAGAACGCACGTCGTGTTCAATCCGATCCATCAGCCGCTGGTGCACGAGCTTCTGGAACCCTTCGTAGTCATGGTAACCGCCACTCTGCGCCTCGAGCTTCAACCATGCGAACTCGTGAGAGCGCTTGCACAGATCGGCGATGCCCTGCAGTACCGCAAAAGGCGATACGCATTGGTAGTCGCCACTCTGGGCGGCATCGAAGAGCAGCGTGCGGATCTCCCGGGGAGACACCCCGACCCGTCCCTCGTATTCGATCGCGCGGTCCGTCTCGCCATAGACGGCAGCGATGTTGGCTTTGAGTCGTTTCGCCTCGTCACTCTTGAGCCGCCCGGGCATCTTGCCCTCGGCGTAGAGATCCATCTTCTCGACGGCGCTGAGACCGTCCACAATCTCGCTCAGCGGCGCGTCGTAGCCGCTGGGGTCAGGTCGCCGCATCCGGGTGAGCACCGCAAACTCGGCGGCCAGGCGGGTGGTATGGGGCGCGACGTGGCGCCTGAGCTGCGGGACGATCAGAGTGTCGTAGATAGCTTGCTCGTCGAAATAGCGCCGGAGATAGGGCACCCGGGTCAGCTGCAAGCGCCCGCGAAAGCTCGGGTACTCGGGATGCTGGCGGAAGGCATCCATGTGAATCTCATTGGCATTGGCAACCATCACGACGTTGGTCTGAATGGTCTGCTGCGACAGGGCGACCTCGGCCGTCTCCAGCGTCAACTGGAGGTAACGAAAGGCGTCGATGGGACGCTTGAGCAGATCGCTGAACTCGAGCACGCCACCCGCAGCCTCCACCAGCTCGCCATGGGCCTCGAAGAGGGTGGTGGCCTGCAGCGAGGTGGGCAGCGCCGACAATGACCGGTCCGCGGTCAGCTGTCGCTCGCCGACATCGACGCTCATCTCGGGGCCCAAAGTAACCGCGCCGATTCGGTAGCGGCGGGACATGAAGTAGCGCTCCACCTGCACGTGACGCAGCACATCACGGAGCGAACCGTCATAGGACGAGAGCAGGGCCTCGAAGATCTGCTGGTTCTTGTGAGACAGCTCGCCGTTGTAGAGCCAATCGGGCGGCCTGGTCGGGATGCCGGCATCGGCCCATAGCTCGTCGATCATGGGGCGCCGGCGATCCCCGGGCACCAGGAACATCGGATGGTCGCGCAGCTCGATCACCAGTCGCGCTTCGATCTGATCCTCATCGAGGTGGGCGTAGCTGTCCCGGTCCACGACCTGCGCGTCCCCTCCCCCAAAACCGATGGAGCCACGGCGGACCTTGCGGGTGGGGAAAATCCAATGGAACCGATAGAGGGCGCCAGCGTCCTGTTTCGAATAGTCCTCCAGAGCATGCAGAATGCACGCGGCGGCAGTGCTCTTCGCCGATCCGTTGGGCCCGTGCATCAGGATCAGCCGGTTGGGCCGCCCCTCCCGCGCGAAGTTGCACAAGACACGGTAGATGTCGGCCTGGAGCTGCTCATGGCCCAAGAGGCGCGGCACGACCTGGCTCACCGTGTGGTCAGCCCAGGGAGCATCGAAGAGGTGGTAGCGCAAGCTCGGCCCCCAGGGCCGCTGGAGCTCCTCGACGCCGTAATGTCGGAACATGTCCCGCACATAGTGGGCCGCGCTGCGCCCGTGACGGGCTGGGTTCGCGGCGAACATCCCCAAATACTCGTCGAAGGACAGGATGCGGTTGCCAGCCTCGAACTCGTGTTTCAAATCCGCAGCAAGCTCGGCGAGCTTGCCGGCGGCCGCCTCACGACGCCGCCCGGAACCTGCAGGCTCCGACCGAGGATCCACCGAGTCGACGGGCTTGTCGGTACGATTGTCAGCCATCGAAGCGACAGTCTAGATGACCGCGCTATGAGACGCCACGGGGGCGGTCCTCCTACCGAACGCACCGCGGAGCGAGGCGGTCGTCCCAGAACCGCTACTTGGCAGTGACCGTGGCCTGGAGCGCTTCTTTCTTGATCAGGCAAGAGGTCGCGTCGCAAACGCTGAACTTGAGCTTGCCGCTGACGGTGAAGCTGCCTGCCCGGGTGGCCTTGGCGGGGATGCTGAAGGTAAACGTCTTTTCGTCATCGAGACTTCCGTCGGCCCTCTTCAGCATACGTTTGGGCAGCTCGAGTCCAGCAGGCGGCTCGGCCAACTTGAGCTTGTGCGGGTACTTGGCGTTGACCTTGTACTGCCCCGTCGCCTTGATGATGACGACGATGGGAGCCTCGGCGCCCACCGAGCCAATGACATCTTGCACCGTCACCGTGTAGCCCTCGCCGCTCATCGTGCTCAGCGTTTGGACCTGCGACCCCTGGACCTCTGTCGCAGCATCGCTCGGGGCGGTCACCAAAGCCAAGGCGCCAACCATGGCCACGGCTAGTGCTGCGCCGAAGGGGAGCTGTAGGGACAAGGGGCGTGAAAAGAGCTGCAGGGCTGAGGGTGTGGGCATGCCTACTCCGGCTTGGCTCGAGGGGTCAGGGGGACGATTTACGTCGCTGAGACAGTAATAGCAACGACTTAGACGGCTCAGGACATCGGTCGAGCCAATTTATCTGGGCGGCCAGGCCCCCCAAGGGGATGCAAGCCCGCGGCCGGAACTCACGCTCAAAAGGTAACCCATAATAGGTAACCCATCATAGGTAACCCAGCTCAGAACACGGTCACAACGATGAGCACGATCGCGGCGGCCACCAGCAGTGCCAAGATGACGGCCCCGACGATCAGCCCAATCGGGGGTGATGACGGCACCCCCATCACGAAGGTCTCGTCTTTGAAGACATCAGCCGGCCGCTGGCCCAACATCGGCCCCGTGGCGTCAGGATCCAGCATTCCAGGTGTTGACGGACCAATCATCAACAGCCGCGGCATGGCCTGATCGATCGCTGCGGCCAGCTGGTGCTCCAGCGCATAGGCCCAGTCGAAGTGGTTGCCCTGAAGTCCGTAGGCCGCCCCGAATCGATCGGCCAGCTCAGCCACTGTGCCAATCCGCGTGGCGACCTCCTTGGCCAGGGCATCGGAGATGACGTCGTCGACGGTCGTCGGAACAGTCGGGTCGATGGTGCTGGGGGGATTGGGCTCTTTGCCCAAGATGGCGAGCAGAATCTGTGGCCCTGAGCTGCCGCCGAAGGGCACCGTGCCGGTCAGACACTCGTAGGCGATGGCAGCGAGGGACCAGACGTCGGCTCGATGGTCGAGCCCAGGCAGCCCCTGAGCCTGCTCGGGCGACATGTAGAACGGTGAGCCGATGGTCGTCCCGATGATGGTGAGCTTCTTGGCTCCCTCGGAGTTGTCCCGCACGCTGCCAAAATCGAGCAGCTTGACGATGGGGCCCGAGTCGGTGTGGCACAGAAACACGTTGTCCGGCTTGATGTCCCGGTGCACGAGCTTGAGCTGGTGGGGTTGGGCGAGCCCGATGGCGAGCTGGGACAGCAGCCGCACCACCAGCGCTGGGGAGAGCTTCTTCTCCCGCTTGAGGTACATCCGCAGCTCTTCGCCTTCCAGGTACTCCATGGCGATGGCGTAGCTGTCGTCCTCGGTCTTCTGAAAGTCGCGCACCTCGGCGATGTGGTCATGAGGGAGCTCAGCGCTGAGGGCGTACTCGCGCTTGAAGCGCTCGAGGGCCACCGCATCCCGAGCCACTTCCTGGTGAAGCACCTTGAGCGCCACCCCCGTCTGGTTGCTGCGGTCGATTGCCTGATAGACCCGACCCATGCCTCCGTCCGCCACCTTGCGGCGGATCTCGTAGCGGTTGCCGCAAATGCTGTACCCAATCCGCGGGTCCTCGGGATCGGCCGGTACCGCGACCTCCGCGGTTAGTCCCAGCGCCGAACCGTCGATGGGACAGAAGCCCGCATCGTCGTCAAAGAGACGCTGACATCGGGTGCAGCTCTTCAAGCCAACCTCAGCTAGACGCCTCGCTCGAGGCTTGATCCGCCGCTTCCTCGTCAGCAGCCTGCTGCTCCTCGGGCGACGGCGGCGGTTCGTAGTAGATGATCCGGTGGCAGGTCGGGCACTCCTCGAACTCGCGCCGCGACAGCATGGTGTGGAACACCATCGGCGGCAGCCCGACGTAGCAACCCAAACAGGTGCCGTCGTGGGTCTTGGCGATCGGAACCTTGCCCCGCTGGTGCATCGACTCGTAACGGCGAAGCACGAGCCCAGGGAGCTTGCTGGCGGCGTCTTGTCGCTCCTTCTGGTTCGCGCTCAGCTTCGCTTCGAGCTCTGCGATGCACTTGGTGCTGCCTTCAAGCGATCCTTCCAGTCGGGCTTCCAGCTCCCCCTTTCGCTCCTCTGCCTCTTGGATGCTCGTCCGGGCAAGGTCGACCAGACTGACCAACCGCTTGATTTCGTCGTCCCGATCTCGTTGGAGCTTCCGCAACTCGTCGAGCTCCCGCTCGGCGGCGTTGACCTCTCGTTCGTTGCGCGCTCGCTGTAGTCGCTCACGGGACCGGTCGATCTGGCCACTCATGAGGCGGAGCTCTTGCACGAGATCTCCGCGGGTCTTCTCCATCTCTTGGATGCTTGCGTGGTCAATCTCGAGGTGCTCGGTGAGCCCGGCGACTTCGACCCTCACCCCGTCGATCTCGCCACGCTCTTGCTCGATGTTAGCCTCCAGCTCCTTGGCGACGGCGTCCGCCGCCGCGAGCTGCACTAAGATGGGGATTTGCTTCTCAATGCTCACCGGCGTCGTCTCCTCCTTAGGCTGTCCGAGGCGTAGCGGTGCCGGCGGGTGTGGGAGCACTCGCGCCACGGCGTCTCGGGCAATGTCCACGTTCCACGCCCATGGGTTGGGGACTCCCGGCGTGGCGACTGATAGTCGGGGCCTCAGCGAGACCCCCAGGTGGCGCGCCAGGGTGCTGCCCAGCAGCAGCCCTGGTTCTCGTCAGTGGGCCCACCAGGGTTCGAACCTGGAACAACCCGGTTATGAGCCGGG